>NZ_JBJZOJ010000039.1:0-68214 GCF_047200655.1 Streptomyces sp. MS06 | reverse complement strand
TCCCTTTTCCCTCCCCCTGGGGGGCGGCCCACGGCGCATCTGCTCGAGCTGGGCCCGCGCCGCCATCTGCTGCGCGAACAGCGTCGTCTGGATCCCGTGGAACAGCCCTTCCAGCCATCCGACCAGCTGAGCCTGGGCGATGCGCAGCTCGGCGTCGGACGGAGTCTTGTCGTCCGTGAAGGGCAGGGAGAGCCGCTCCAGCTCCTGCACCAGCTCCGGAGCCAGTCCGTCCTCCAGTTCCTTCACCGAGCTGGAGTGGATCTCCTTGAGCCTGGCCCGGCTGGCCTCGTCCAGCGGAGCCGCCCGCACCTCCTCGAGCAGCTGCTTGATCATGCTGCCGATCCGCATCACCTTCGCCGGCTGCTCGACCTGGTCCGTCACCGGTGTCTCGTGGGAGTCGTCGTCCCCGTCGATGCCACCGAGCGCCATGCCGTCCTGGCCCACGACCAGGATCTTCTGGGCGTTCTCCGGCGATCTGTCGTTCCTCGGCATCTCCATACCGTCATTCTCTCGCACGCCCGCACCTCACCACCGGGGTGCCCCCGCCCCGGCAGCTCGTCCGCCGGGGCGGGGGCCACCCCGGCCCGGCAAGCTCGTCCGCCGGGACCGCCCCGGCCCGCGCCCGCGGACCCCGCCCCGGGCGTACGCACCGCGCCCCGCCCCACCCGGACCAGGCGCCGGGGTCGGCCTGTCGGCGGAGTCCGGAATGCCGGGAGCGCGGACCGGTGTGAGTCTGAGGACGTGATACCGAGGCTGCGCGCACTGAGGGCGACGGCCCTGCCGGCGGCCGGGCTGTCCGCCCTCGTGGCGCTGGGCTGCGCCGGGGCGGCGGCCGCGTCGCCGGGGACGGGCCCCGCCCACGGCACCGCGCCCGCTCCTTCGCCGGGTTCCGTCCTGGCGCCCGTCTCCGTGCCCTCCCCGCAGGCCTCGCTGGCGGGGAGCAGGGCCGGAGAGGGCCGGCAGCGTCCGGGACGGCCGGAGGAGACTCCGGGACCGTTCGACGCCGCGGGCAACCCGGCAGCTGCCGATCTGCCGCCCGGGGCGGCCGGAGACGCTCCGTCCTCCGCAACGCGGCCGCCCGGGTCCCCGGCGGCGTCCGAAACCCCCGCCCGGTCCGCACCGCGCGCCGGCGACCACGACGAGGGTCCGGCGACGCCCGTGCTGAGCGTCCTGCCCCTGGGCAGCGGGCTGGTACTGGTCGGACTCGGCCTGGGGCTGGCCCTCGTCGGACTGCGGGTACGGCGCGGCTAGGCAACCGCCTCGCGACCGGTTCACCCGCGGAGCACCCCGTCCTGCGCCGGTTGCCCCGGCTCCTCGTCCGACTGCGGGTGTGCAGGGGGTCCAGCAGACGGCTCAGGGCGGACTCGTCGAGTGTCCGGCCGGTGATCTCGGCCTCCACGCCGCCCCGGGAGCGGGTCGGGGTGACCTTGCGGGAACCGTGGGCGAGAGCGCGGACGGCGGTCGGCTCTCCGTGCCCGTCCACCGTGCAGGTCGCGTCCTCCGCCGCCGGCCGGGGGCACCGGGGCTCGGGCGCGCGCGGCGGGCGCACCGAGACGGCCACCTACTCCTTGTGCCGGACGGAGTGGTACCCGACGCCGAACGAGCCGGGACGCGCATCGGCGCGGGCCGCCCACATCCCGGGCGGCGTGTCCCTCGCGTACAGGAGTTCCGTGCGGGCCCGGTACCGCGCCGCCTCCGCCGCGTCCGCGCGCTCCCCTACCTGCGTCGGGCCGAGGAGACCGCCGTAGGCGACCCCGGCGGCCAGGACCGCCACCGCCCCCAGCCGCACCCACCGGTCCGGGACGAAGAAGGCCGCGACCACGGCGTACGGCACCCCGATCATCGCGCTACGGGCAACGATGCCACCGAAGCCGAAGCCCAGGCCGCCGCGGTAGGCGGCCAGACCCGCCAGCACGCCGAGCGTTCCCAGGACGCACACCAACGCCGCCCAGCCCAGCCGTCGCCGCGCCGAGCCGAGCCGCACAGCGGAACGACCCGTCGCGCCGGAATACCCGGTCGCCATCAGAAGGGCCACCAGCAGGGGCACGGACAGGGCGAGCACCAGCAGCCCCGCTCCGGCCCCGTCGGCCCAGGCCTCTATGAGCAGCATGGTTCCGCACGCCGGCACGACAGTCGCCGTCACCGCCCAGACATGGAGGAGGTGAAGCGCCGTCCGCATCCCTCTGCCAGACCTCATACCGCGCAGCCTGCCTGCCCGCGGCCCGGCGCACATGAGTCGCCCTACTCACCGCGCCCGGGGCGCGCCCGGACCGGTCCCGGCCGCGCCCCGGACCTGGTCCCGACCGCACCACCGGACCGGTCCCAGCCGGATTGACCCGTTCCCGGCCGGATCCCAGGCCGATCCGGCCCGTTCCCGGCCAGGTCCCCGTCCGATCCGCCCGCGAACTGCCCGCCCGTAGACTGCCCGCCCGCGTCGAAGCCCTCCCGCCGGTGACGGGAGGGCTTCGACGCAGGCGGGCGGCTCGGTTCCTCCCCGGCCGTCCTCGTCCGTGCGGGTCGGCTCAGGGTGCGGTCAGCAGGACCTTCCCGATGTGGCCGCTGCCCTCCAGGACCTCGTGCGCGGCGGGCGCCTCGCTCATCGGGAGTTCGCGATCGACGACCGGACGCACCTGCCCGGCGGCAATCAGCGGCCAGACGTGCTCCCGCACGGCGGCCACGATGGCCGCCTTCTCGTCGAGCGGACGGGCCCGCAGGGAGGTGGCGCTGATCGCGGCCCGCTTGCTCAGCAGCGCACCGATGTTGAGCTCGCCCTTCACTCCGCCCTGCATTCCGATGATGGCAAGCCGGCCGTTGACCGCCAGGGCCCGGACGTTTCGGTCGAGGTACTTCGCGCCCATGTTGTCGAGGATGACGTCGGCCCCCGCACCGCCGGTGGCCTCACCGAGCTCGGCGACGAAGTCCTGCTCCCGGTAGTTGATCAGGATGTCCGCGCCCAGCTCGGCGCAGTACTCCAGCTTCTCCTTGGTCCCCGCGGTGACGGCCACCTTCGCGCCGACCGCCTTCGCGAGTTGGATCGCCATCGTGCCGATGCCGCTGGATCCCCCGTGCACGAGCAGCGTCTCGCCGGGGCGGAGATGGGCGACCATGAAGACGTTGGACCAGACGGTGCAGACCACCTCGGGCAGCGCAGCGGCCCGCCGCAGCCCGACGCCCTCCGGCACGGGCAGCAACTGGCCGGCCGGCACGGCGACCTTCTCGGCGTAGCCGCCTCCGGCGAGCAGCGCGCAGACCTCGTCGCCGACGGTCCAGCCGGAGACTCCGGGGCCGATCCCGGCGATGCGCCCCGAGCACTCCAGCCCCGGGTACGGAGAGGCGCCCGGCGGCGGGTTGTAGAAACCCTGCCGCTGAAGGATGTCGGCCCGGTTGACGGCGCTGGCCGCCACCTCGACCAGGACTTCACCCTCGCCCGGTACGGGGTCGGGGACCTCGTCCCACACCAGCGCCTCGGGCCCACCAGGTTCGGGAATCGTGATCGCATGCATGGGCAGGACGCTACCGCCCGGGGCGCCGCCGTGCCGCGAAGGTGCCGTCGAACAGCCGGGTGCCGTCGATCGGCGAGGTGCCGTCGAACAGCCAGGGGCCGTCGAAACGGCCGGGTGCCGGCCCGTGGCCGGTCCGACGCCGGGCGGTCGCCGGGCGGTCGCCGGGCGGTCGCCGGGCGGTCGCCGCGGAACGAGGCCTGGCGCAAGCGCGGTTCAGCCCGGCCGCCCGGCCCGCGGGTCCGATGCGCGGACGATGGTGATCACCCGGTCCGTCGGCTCCAGGACACCGATCGACGGATCGTCGTAACCGAGGACCCGGTGACCGCGGACCACGCTCACCACCAGGTCGGCCGTCTCCCGCGGCGAGAGCCCCGCCTCGGCCTTGGTGACCGGCCGTTCCACCAGGTCGAGTCCGGTGCCCGGCTGGATGAGGTCCTGCATGACCAGCCCGGCCGAAGGGCTGAGCACGGCCACGCCGAGCAGCCGTCCGGCCGCGCCCGCACTGACGATGACCTCGTCGGCACCGGACTGGCGCAGCAGTTGCGCGTTCTCCTCCTCGCGCACCGTGGCGACGATCTTCGCCGTCGGGTTGAGCTGCCGGGCCGTCAAGGTCACCAGGACCGCGGTGTCGTCGCGTTCGGGCGCGACGACGATCCGCTCGGCGCGGTGCACTTCCGCGCGCCGCAGCACGTCACTGCGCGTCCCGTCCCCGACCACGCCCGCGTAGCCCTCGGCGATCGCGGAGTCGACTGCCCTCGTACTCGCGTCGAGGACGACGACCTGGCCTTTCCGCAACCCTGTCGCACAGACGGCCCGGACCGCGGAGCGGCCCTTGGTCCCGAAACCGACGACGACGGTGTGATCGCGCACCATGGGCCTCCAGACGTGTCGTGCCGCCGCACGTGTTGCACCGCTCCGGGTACCCCCCGGTCGGCAACCATGGTGCCGTCCGGACGGCACCCAGACGCAGGGGGCACGCGATGAGGGTCGAACCGCATCGGCAGCACGGCCAGGGGCGCATCTCGTTGTTGAGGTCCCTGTGGTACCACTCGCAGACGGAAGCCCGCGAGGACGTCGAAGCGGGCCGCTCCATCACCCTGCCGGTGCAGAGCACCGTACCTCCGCTGCTCCAGGTGCTGCGGAGGCTCGCACTGGCGCTGATCGTGCTGGCCGCGACCACGCTGATCGTCTACCTCGACCGCTCCGGCTATCGCGACAGTTCCGACGGCTCCGTGGACTTCCTCGACGCCGCCTACTACGCCACCGTCACCCTCTCCACCACCGGTTACGGCGACATCACCCCGGTCAGCGACGGCGCGCGGCTCATCAACATCCTGGTCATCACGCCGCTCCGGGTGCTGTTCCTGATCATCCTGGTCGGAACCACACTGGAGATCCTGACGGAACGCACCCGGCGGCAGGTCCGCATCCACCGCTGGAGGTCCCGCCTCCGGCGGCACATCGTGGTCATCGGTTACGGCACCAAGGGGCGGCATGCCGTCCGAACGCTGGTCGGCCAGGGCGTGCCCCGGCACCGGATCGTCGTCGTGGACGCCCAGCGCAAGGCCGCCGACATCGCCGCCGACGACGGTCTGGTGGCCGTGAGCGGGGACGCCACGCGCTCCGAGACCCTGCTCAAGGCCGAACTGCCGCTCGCCTCCCAGGTGATCGTCGCCCCGCAGCGCGACGACACCGCCACGCTCATCACGCTCACCGCCCGTCAGCTCAACCCGCACGCCACGATCGTCGCCGCGGTACGCGAGGACGAGAACGCGCCGCTGCTCAAGCAGTCCGGTGCCGACACCGTCGTCACCACCTCCAGCTCCGCCGGCCGCCTGCTCGGAGTGGCCATGGCGAGCCCCGCGGTGGCCCGCACCCTGGAGGACCTCATGACCCTCGGCAGCAGGCTCGACCTGGTGGACCGGCCGGTGGCACCGGAGGAGGTGGGCCTGGCGCCGCGTGCCTGTGCGGAACTGGTGCTTGCCGTCGTACGCGACGCTCAGCTGCTGGGCCATGACGACCCCCGGCTCGGGGAGTTGCGGGCCGGTGACCGCCTGATCGTCGTGAGCCGTGCGCTTCCCCAGCCGTCGGAGGACTGAGCCGCTGCCCGAATACGCCCGACGCACCGGACGCACCGGACGCACCGGACGCACCCGGAGGTGCTAATCGCACCGGACACGCTGGTCGCGCCAGTTGGTCCGATGGGTGCCCCGCTCGGAAGAGACCGCCCGGGAAAAGGACTCAACGGGGAACACGGCGATACCGCCGGTTTCACCCGCCCCCGGAACGATACGGATGTTTCACGTGAAACAGGCTTCGGAGCCGCCGCCCACCCACGGCAGGTCGAGCAACTCCACCTCTGCCGCCCTCTCGGACCCGCCCGGAGGCACGACCGCGAGCGCGTCGGCCGCCGCGACGCCTCGGAGCATGGCCGGGCCGTTGTAGTGCAGCGGAACGGTACCGCCGCCGTGCAGCACGACGGGGACGAGACGGGTGTCGTGGGGATGCCCGTGCACCGCGTCGCGCAGCGGAAGCGTGTACGGCTCCGGTACAGGGCGGGCCGACAGCTCGCACAGCAGGGGAGCGGCCAGCGTGAGCAGGCCGGAGACGGCCGCGAGGGGGTTGCCGGGCAGACCCACCAGGTGCTGCTCCTCCCCGGTCCGGGCCAGCAGCATGGGGTGCCCCGGGCGCACCTTGACGCCGTCCACCAGGAGGTCTGCACCCGTGCGGCGCAGGACGGGGTGGACGTGGTCGACCGGGCCGGCCGCGGTACCGCCGGTGGTGACGATCAGGTCTGCCTCGGAACCGGCCACGGCCCGGTACAGCGCCTCCGCGTCGTCGCCGATCCGCCGGACGGCGGTGACCTCGGCGCCGAGCGACCGCAGCCAGGGCGGAAGCATCGGGCCCAGCGCATCCCGGATCAGTCCGTCGTGCGGCAGGCCCTCGGTGAGCAGTTCGTCACCGAGGATCAGTACCTCGGCGCGCGGTCGGGGCACGACCGTGACGGTGTCGTACCCGGCGGCCGCGGCGAGACCGAGGACGGGCGGGGTGACCGGGGTACCGGCGGACAGCAACTGGTCGCCGCTGCGGCATTCCTGGCCGCGCGGGCGGATGTCCTGCCCGTGAACCATGTCCCTGGTGGGGTGCAGGCGCCGCGTGCCGTCGGTGCGGCCGTGCTCGCTGCGCAGCACCGCGGTGGTGTCCGGGGGAATGCGGGCACCGGTGGCGATGCGGACGGCCTCGCCGTCGGCGAGAGGTTCGGGGGCCGCGTGCCCGGCGAGGATGCCGGTGTCGCGCAGGGCCCAGGGGCCGGGGCCGGCCACCGCCCAGCCGTCCATCGCGGAGGTGTCGAACGAGGGCAGGTCGGTGAGCGCGGCGAGGGGGGAGGCGAGGACGAGCCCCAGGGCTTCGTCCAGAGAGACGGCGACACCACGGCGGCGCACCGCACGCTGCCGCCCCGCCCGCGCCGCGATCGCCCGCGCCTGGCGCCAGGGGGTGGCCCGGTGCCGGTCGTGCGCCCCGGGACGGCCGTGCGCCGCGGAGGAGTCACCGGTGGCGGGAGACGGCATCCGGCCACCCGGGCCGTTGCTGTCCTTCACGAGGGCGAGCGCCTCCTCGACGTCGAGGTCCTCGGCGTCCCGGCCGCCCCGGACACCGGAGCCGCTCATCCGGCGTCCGGGCGGGTGTCGGTCCCGGCGCCGGGGGCCGTGTCGGGCCGGCCTTCGGCGGCTGCCTCGCTCGCCCAGCGCTGGGCGAGGGCCGAGGCCTTGCGTACCGCCTCGGCTACGGCGTCGGGCCCCCCTTGGGCCCGAGCGGCCGCATAGCCGACGAGGAAGGTGGTCAGCGGGGCCGCGGGCCGGGCCACACCGTGTGCGGCATCGCGGGCGAGGTCGAGCAGCGCGCCGGTGTCGACGTCGAGTTCGATGCCCAGCTCGTCCTTGACTGCGGAAATCCATTCGTCCAACACGTGCCCATGCTCCCTGATGCGTGCTCTTGCGGCGGCGATGTCGTCCCAGGTGTCGCAGTCGAACGACGCGACGGGGTCGGGGACGCGGGTGAGGTCGAGACCGTCGGTCAGCCTGCGCAACGGCATCCCGGCCAGCCCGGTGCCCGACGGGACGGCGGGCACCACGGCGTCGGCGCCGGGAGTCGAAGCGCCAGGGGTCGAGGCGCCGGGGGTCGAAGCGCCAGAGGTCGAAGCGCCGGTGCTGGCGGCGGCGGTCGCCGCCGAGGGGTGGACGGCGGGCGCGGCGGCCCGGGCGGAGGTGCGCCGTCCGGCGCCCGGGGTGCGGGTGAGAGCGGCGAGGCCGCCGCGCAGGGCGGAAGCGCGGTAGGCGGCCACGAGAGGCTGGTCGCGTCCTTCCGCATCGGTGAGCAGCGCGCCGTCGGCGCCGGTCTCCCGCAGGGCGGCGAGCAGCCGCCGCACCGTCGGCTGGTCGAGGAACGGCAGGTCGGCGGAGAGCACGAGGACGTGCGGCGCCGTCGTCCGCCGCAGCCCGGCGTCGAGCGCGGCGAGCGGCCCGCCACCCGGCGGTTCCTCGCGAGCCCAGTGGACGGGCCGCGCGGTGGGGCGGGGCTCCGCGACGACGACCGTGGTGCGGGCGCCCGCACAGGCGGCCAGCACCCGGTCGAGCAGGGCGCGCCCACCGACGGCCACGCCGGGTTTGTCGGTGCCGCCGAGCCGCCGCGCGGCGCCGCCAGCGAGGACGACGGCGTCGTAGGCGCGCACGGCAGCGGCGTCGGCCGGCGCGGAGGCGGGACCGGCGCCGTGCGCGCCGGGCGGCTGGTGGGCAGTCACCCTCCGAGTATGCGGGCAGCCGCCGAGCACCGGGGAGATCGGGGTGCCCGCAGGCCTCGGTGGCGCGTGCCGGTCACAGTGTGCGCAGCAGCACCGCCGGCTGTTCGACGCAGTCCGCCACGTAGCGCAGGAAACCGCCTGCCGTGCCGCCGTCGCAGACCCGGTGGTCGAAGGTGAGTGCCAGCTCGACGACCTGCCGCACCGCCAGCTCTCCCTCGTGCACCCACGGCTTGGGGATGATGCGGCCGACGCCCAGCATGGCCGCCTCGGGATGGTTGATGATCGGCGTGGACCCGTCGACGCCGAACACCCCGTAGTTGTTCAGCGTGAACGTGCCTCCGGTGAGGTCTCCCGGGGTCAGGCTGCCCAACCGGGCCGCCTCGGTCAGCCGGGCGAACTCCGCGGTCAGCGACTCGGCGTCGCGTGCGTGCGCGTCCCGCACGACGGGCACGACCAGGCCACGGTCGGTCTGCGCGGCGAACCCAAGGTGGACCTGGTCGAGCTGGACGACCTCCCGGGCCTCCGTGTCGACGTAGGAGTTCAGCTCGGGGAACCGGCCGAGCGCGGCGGTGCAGATCCGGGCCAGCAGCGCCAGCAGGGAGATCTTCGCCCCCCCGGCCGCGTTCATCGCGGTCCGTGCCCGCATCAGCTCCGTGGCGTCGGCGTCCACCCAGCAGGTCGCGTCCGGTATCTCGCGGCGGCTGCGGGACAGCTTGTCCGCGACGGCCCCGCGCACGCCCTTGAGGGGGACGCGGACACCGCCCACCGGTGCGGAGGACGGACGGGCCGCCGGACGCGGCTGCGGCGCGGCCTGGGGCCGCGGCTCGGTCTGGGGCTGCGGGACGGTCCGCCGGGCCGACTGCGCGGGCGGCGCCGTCCGGCTCTGGGTGGCGGCGGCCTGCAGGGCGTACTCCACGTCCGCCCGCAGGATCAGTCCGTCGGGACCCGACCCGTGCAGTTCCCGAAGGTCCAGGTCGTTCTCCCGGGCGAGCCGCCGTACCAGCGGGGAGATCACCGGGACCGGTCCGTCCTGTGCCGGGCTTCCCGCCGCGGCCGCGACTGGGGCCTGCGGGACGGCGTCCGCGGTGGCCGGGACCGACACGGCATGCGCGGGCGGGGAAGGCCGCACCCGTCGGCGGCGCGCCGGGGGCGCCCCGGTGCCGTAGCCCACGAGGACGTTCCCGGAGCTCTCGCCCGCGCCCTGGCCGGCCGCGGAGCCCGCGCCGCCGTGGGAGCCGGTACCGCCGTCGGCCGAAGCCGTGCCGCGGACGGCGTGCTCGCCGCCCGCTGCCGGGGACGGCCCGTCGGAGGCGGAGGCGCCCACCGCGACCGTCAGCAGCGGGGCGCCGACCGGCAGCTCCTCGCCCTCCTCGCCGAAGCGCGCGGTGACCACACCGCCGTAGGGGCAGGGCACCTCGACCATCGCCTTGGCCGTCTCGACCTCCACGACCGGCTGGTCGACGGCGACGACCTCGCCGACCTCGACCAGCCAGCGCACGATCTCCGCCTCGGTCAGCCCCTCCCCGAGGTCGGGGAGCTTGAACTCCAGCACCTGTGCCATCAGCCTTCGGCCTCCCATTGCAGACGCGCCACCGCGTCCAGGATGCGGTCGACACCGGGAAGATGGTGCCTCTCCAGCATCGGCGGCGGATACGGGATGTCGAACCCGGCCACCCGCAGCACCGGCGCCTCCAGGTGGTGGAAGCAGCGCTCGGTGACCCGCGCCGCGATCTCCCCTCCCGGGCCGCCGAACCCGCCCGACTCGTGCACGACGACCGCACGTCCGGTGCGCCGCACCGACGCGCAGACCGTCTCGTCGTCGAACGGCACCAGGGAGCGCAGGTCGACGACCTCCAGGTCCCAGCCCTCGGCACGTGCCGCCTCCGCGGCCTCGAGGCAGACCGGCACGGACGGACCGTACGTGATCAGTGTGGCGCTCCGCCCCGAGCGCCGCACCGCCGCGCGGCCTATCGGCGCGACGGAGGCCGGTTCCTCGGGGTTCCAGGAGTCCTTGGACCAGTACAGGCGCTTGGGTTCGAGGAAGACGACCGGGTCGTCGGAGGCGATGGCCTCGCGCAGCATCCCGTAGGCGTCGGCGACGGTGGCGGGCGTGACGACGTGGAGTCCCGGCGTCGCCATGTAGTACGCCTCGGAGGAGTCGCTGTGGTGCTCCACGCCGCCGATGCCGCCGCCGTACGGAATACGGACGGTGATCGGCAGCGGGAGCTGGCCGCGGGTGCGGTTGCGCATCCGGGAGACATGGCTGACGAGCTGCTCGAACGCCGGGTAGGCGAAGGCGTCGAACTGCATCTCGACCACCGGGCGCAGCCCGTACATCGCCATGCCGACCGCCGCGCCGAGGATGCCGGCCTCGGCCAGCGGGGTGTCGGTGCAGCGGTCGTCGCCGAACTCCGCGGCGAGCCCGTCGGTGACCCGGAACACTCCGCCGAGGGTGCCGACGTCCTCTCCCAGGACGTGCACGGCCGGGTCATCGGCCATCGCGTCGCGGAGCGCCCGGGTGAGGGCCTGGGCCATGGTGGCCGGCTTGACGGCGACGGTGGTCATCGGTGGTTCCCCTCCTGCTCGGCCTCCAGCTCGGCGCGCAACTGGGCGCGCTGCTCGCGCAGCTGGCCGGTGCGCTCGGCGTAGATGTGGTCGAACAGGTCCATCGGGTCGAGCTGCGGGTCCTGGTTCATGCGCTCGCGCAGCCCTGCGGCGAAGCTCTCCGCGTCCTGGCGGGCGGTCTCGATGCGGTCCTCGTCGATCAGTCCGCGCTCGGTCAGCTCCCGCTCCAGCAGCACGACCGGATCGTGGTCCCGCCAGGCCTCCACCTCGGCCTCGCCCCGGTAGCGGGTGGCGTCGTCGGCGTTGGTGTGCGCGTCGACGCGGTAGGTGATCGCCTCCACCAGGGTGGGACCGCCGCCCTCGCGTGCGTGCCGTACCGCGTCGGAGAGGACCTCGTGCACCGCGGCGGCGTCGTTTCCGTCGACCAGCCGGCCGGGCATGCCGTATCCGACGGCCTTGTGGGCCAGGGAGGGGGCTGCGGTCTGCTTGGCGAGCGGAACCGAGATGGCGAAGCCGTTGTTCTGGACCAGGAAGACGACCGGGGCCTGCCAGACGGCGGCGAAGTTGAGCGCTTCGTGGAAGTCGCCCTCGCTGGTGCCGCCGTCGCCGACCATGGCGAGCGCGACCACGTCGTCGCCCTTCAGCCGGGCGGCGTGGGCGAGGCCCACGGCGTGCGGCAACTGGGTGGCGAGCGGGGTGCTGAGGGGGGCGACGCGGTGCGCCCGGGGGTCGTAGCCGGTGTGCCAGTCGCCGCGCAGCAGGGTGAGCGCGTCGACGGGGTCCACTCCGCGGGCCACGGCGGCCAGGGTGTCGCGGTAGCTGGGGAAGAGCCAGTCCTGCTCCCGGAGTGCGAGCGCGGCCGCGACCTCGCAGGCCTCCTGGCCGGTGCTGGAGGGGTAGACGGCGAGGCGGCCCTGCTTGGTGAGCGCGGTGGCCTGCACGTTGTACCGGCGACCTCGCACCAGCTCGGCGTAGAGGCTGCGCAGCAGCGCGGGGTCGGCCTTGGCGGCCGCCTCGGTGCCGAGGACGCGGTAGGGCTCGGCGTCCGGCAGCAGGGGTGCGGGATCCGTGCGGGGCTGCCAGGCGGGCGGCGGGGAGGGCTGATAAGCGCCCCGCTGCTCCATGACCGTCATGACGGCACCTCCTGTGGGAGCGGCTGTGCAGGCGCGGCGTCTGTGACGCGCCTCACCTACCGATTGTTCGGTCGCCGGCACATTTTGGCTACAGGTGGCCCCAGGCTGTGGACAAACGGTTCTCCACAACCTGAGATGAATGCAGGACGTCCACGGCGGAGAGGCGGGGGGACATGGCTTCTGAACAAATGGCCGACGGTCCGGACGGCGGGCCCCTCCTGCCTCCCCCGCGGCCGCTCGACGCCATCGACCAGGACATCCTGAGAATGCTGCAGGTGGACGGCCGGGCCTCGATACGGTCGGTGGCCGAACGGGTGCACGTCTCCCGCGCCAACGCCTACGCGCGCATCAACCGCCTCGTCGAGGACGGCGTCATCCGCGGTTTCGGGGCCCGCGTCGACCATGAGCGGGCCGGCCACGGGACTTCCGCGTACATCACGCTGAGGATCGTGCAGAACTCCTGGCGCACGGTGCGCGAGCAGTTGCGGCGGCTGCCCGGCGCCGCGCACATCGCGCTGGTGGGAGGGGACTTCGACGTGCTGCTGCTCGTCCACACCCCCGACAACAGGGCGCTGCGCGAGGTGGTGCTGACCCGGCTCCAGGCCATCCCCGAGGTGCTCGGCACCCGCACGCTGCTGGTGTTCGAGGAGGAGGACCTGGAACCGCAGGGCTGACCCCGCGGGCCGGCCGCCCCGGAGGTTCAGCCGCCGCGCAGCCCGGTGAACACCAGACGCACCACGGCGTCCCCCACTTCCCGCTCGCCGGCGCCCCTGCCGTCCGGCCGGTACCACTCGACCACCGAGTTGATCATCCCGAAGACCAGCCTGGTGGCGAGCCGCACCTCGACGTCCGCGCGGACGTCGCCGTCGTCGGCGGCCGCCCGCAGCAGCCCGGCGACCCGGTGGTCGAACTCCCGGCGCCGCTCCAGCGCCCA
Organism: Streptomyces sp. MS06; assembly: GCF_047200655.1. NCBI lineage: Bacteria > Bacillati > Actinomycetota > Actinomycetes > Kitasatosporales > Streptomycetaceae > Streptomyces > Streptomyces sp. MS06. The sequence continues at coordinate 55,281 of NZ_JBJZOJ010000039.1, read as the reverse complement.
CCGCTCGGTCGCGGTGTTGCCCCGCACCCGCAGCAGCAGCGTCACGTAGGGGAGCTCGCGGATCAGCACCTCGACCATGCGCCGCACCACGTACTCCAGCCGTTCGGCGGCGCGCCCGGCAAGCGCGGGCTCCTCCTCCAGAATTCCGAAGAGCCCGTCCAGGGCGCGGCTGACGGCGCGGCGCAGCAGCTCCTCCTTGCCGGAGACGTGATGGTAGATCGACGACTTGGAGATGCCGGCGGCCTTGGACAGGTGCTCCATGGAGGTGCCGTCGTAGCCGCGCTCGTTGAAGACCCGCACGGCGACCGAGAGCAGCGACTGCGGGGTGTACGTGTCACGCTTGGCGGTGGTCATGGGGTGGTGCCCTCCCGCTTGTCCGAGGCGTGCGCGTGCCGGTAGAGCGCGAGGGAGGGCGCGTAGCGCCCCGACGGGTCACGCAGGTGGAGGTCGTCCAGGAGGGCGTAGGCCCACTCGCGGCCCAGTCGCCGACTCCACTCGAAGGGTCCCAGCGGGTAGTTGACGCCCAGGCGCATCGCGGTGTCGATGTCGCCCTCGGTGGCCACGCCCTTGGCGACGGCGTCGTACGCCAGGTCGATGATCCGCGCGACCGTACGGGCCACGATCATGCCGGGTACGTCGCCGATCACGCTGACGTCCTTGCCCAGCGCCTGGAAGAGGCCGACGGCCTCGGCGAGGGTCCGCGGGGAGGTGTCCTGGGAGGCGGACAGGGCGATGCGGGTGGCCGCGCGGTAGTCGAGCGCCAGGTCGAAATAGACCACATCGCGGAACTCCACCGAGGTCTGCCCGTCGGCGAGCGCGAGCTGCCCGCCCCCGGGCAGCACCAGGCGGGTGCCGTTGTCCTCGTCCTCCTCGCGGACCTCGATGCCCGCCTCGCGGATCAGCGCGAGCAGCGCCGCCGCAGGGCCGAGGTCCCCCTCGGCGACCACGTGGGCGGGCGGCTGCCGCCGCTCCGCAGTGTGCGGCTCGGGCACCTCGGCGCCCTGTTCCCCCTCGCGGTAGTCGTACCAGCCCTGTCCGCTCTTGCGGCCCAGCCGCCCGGCCTCGACCAGGCGCCGCTGCGCGAGCGAGGGGGTGAAGCGGACGTCCTGGAAGAAGGACTGCCACACCGAGTGGGTGACCGACTCGTTGACGTCCTGCCCGATCAGGTCGGTCAGTTCGAAGGCGCCCATCCGGAAGCCCCCGCACTCGCGCAGCACCGCGTCCACGGTGGCCGGGTCGGCGCCCTGCGCCTCGTGGACGGCGAAGGCCTCGGCGTAGAAGGGTCGGGCGATGCGGTTGACGATGAATCCGGGCGTGTCGGCGCAGGCGACCGGGGTCTTGCCCCAGGCGCGGGCGGTCTCGTACGCGCGGGTGGCCGAAGTGACGTCGGTGGCGGACCCGGAGACGACCTCCACCAGCGGCAGCAGCGGCGCCGGGTTGAAGAAGTGCAGTCCGACGAAGCGGCCCGGTGCGCGCAGGGCACCGCCGATGGCCGCGATCGACAGGGAGGAGGTGTTGGTGGCGAGCAGGCAGTCCTCGGCGACGACGTCCTCCAGCGCGCGGAAGAGGTCCTGCTTGACGTCCAGCCGCTCCAGGACGGCCTCGACGACCAGTCCGCAGCCGGCGAGTTCGGCGAGGCTGTCGGCGGCCGTCAGCCGGGCGCGTGCCGCGTCCCGGTCCGCGCCGCTCAGCCGGCCCTTCTCGACGAGCCGGTCGAGACGTGCGCCGATCGCGTCGGCCGCTTCCCGGGCCCGCCCTGCCGCGGCGTCGTACAGCCGCACGGGATGGCCGGCGACCAGTGCGACCTGGGCGATGCCCTGGCCCATGGTGCCGGTGCCGACGACGGCCACGGGGCTGCTGAGGTCGAGTGCTGTCATGAGCGCGATCCTCCCGCACGGGGTTTTCCACAGATGCGGCAGGCCCCCTTGTCCCGACCGATCGTTCGGTTACTCTAACTCTGGCTGGCCCGTACGTCAGCCCGTCCGCAGCCGGGACGAGGCGCCTCGCGCCGCCCGCCCGACCGCCCTGCCCCTGTACCGCCGAGGTCATGAGCTCGACGAAGAGTTCTTGAAACGAGGAGTTGGTCCCGCATGGCCGCCGAACTCACCGCGCACGAGCTGATCGCCAAGCACCGGCCCACGCTCGACCAGGCACTCGAAGCGATCCGCACCCGCGCGTACTGGTCCCCGCACCCCGAACACCCCAAGGCCTACGGGGAGCACGGCAGCCTGGACGCGGCGGCCGGCAAGGCGGCGTTCGACGCCCTCCTGGGTACCCGCCTCGACCTCGGCCAGCCCGGTACCGACGACTGGGTGGGCGGCGAGGTCTCGCCCTACGGCGTGGAGCTCGGCGTCACCTACCCGCACGCCGACCTCGACGTCCTGCTGCCCGCCATGGACGCGGCCCGGCGCTCCTGGCGCGACGCGGGCGCGGAGGTCCGCGCCCTGGTGTGCGTGGAGATCCTCAAGCGGATCAGCGACCGCACGCACGAGTTCGCGCACGCGGTCATGCACACCTCCGGACAGGCCTTCATGATGGCCCTCCAGGCCGGCGGCCCCCATGCCCAGGACCGCGGCCTGGAGGCCGTGGCGTACGCGTACGCGGAGCAGGTCCGCACCCCCGACACCGCGGAGTGGACCAAGCCGCAGGGCAAGCGGGAGCCGCTCGCGCTGACCAAGCAGTTCACCCCGGTCGCGCGCGGCATCGGCCTGGTGATCGGCTGCAACACCTTCCCCACCTGGAACGGCTACCCGGGCCTGTTCGCCTCCCTGGCCACCGGCAACGCGGTCCTGGTCAAGCCGCACCCGCGCGCGGTGCTGCCGCTGGCGCTCACCGTGCAGATCGCGCGGCAGGTGCTCGCCGAGGCGGGCTTCGACGCCGACCTCGTCGCCCTGGCCGCCGAGCGGCCCGGCGAGGGCATCGCCAAGACCCTCGCCACCCGGCCCGAGATCCGCATCATCGACTACACCGGCTCGACCGCCTTCGGCGACTGGCTGGAGGCCAACGCCCGCCAGGCCCAGGTCTACACCGAGAAGGCCGGCGTCAACACCGTCGTGGTGGAGTCGACGGACGACTACCGGGGCATGCTGTCCAACCTGGCGTTCTCGCTGTCGCTGTACAGCGGCCAGATGTGCACCACCCCGCAGAACCTGCTGATCCCCCGGGACGGCATCCGCACCGACGCGGGACCGAAGAGCTTCGACGAGGTCGTGGCCGATCTGGCGAAGGCCGTCGACGGTCTGCTCGGCGACGACGCACGCGCCAACGCCCTGCTCGGCGCCCTCGTCAACCCGGACGTGAAGACCCGCCTGGAGGCAGCCTCCGGCCTGGGCGAGGTCGCCCTCGCCTCCCGCAGCGTCACCCACCCCGAATTCCCCGACGCGGTCGTGCGCACGCCCGTGATCGTCAAGCTGGACGGCGCCAAACCGGACACCGAGGCCGCCTACCTGAGCGAGTGCTTCGGACCGGTCTCCTTCGCCGTCGCCATGGACTCCACCGCCGACGCGCTGGACCTGCTGCGGCGCACGATCCGCGAGAAGGGCGCCATGACCGTCGGCGCCTACACCACCGACGGAGAGGTCGAGCAGGCAATCCAGGAGGTCTGCCTGGACGAGGCCGCCCAGCTCTCCCTCAACCTCACCGGCGGGGTGTACGTCAACCAGACCGCCGCCTTCTCCGACTTCCACGGCTCCGGCGGCAACCCGGCGGCCAACGCGGCCCTGTGCGACGGCGCGTTCGTGGCGAACCGCTTCCGCGTCGTCGAGGTCCGCCGGGAGCAGTAGAGCGGGGGCAGCCGGCTCAGGCGCCCCCGCCGGCGCTCCAGTGGTACAGCGTCATGGCCACGCTGGTGGCCAGGTTGTAGCTGGAGACCTGGGGGCGCATGGGCAGCGCCAGCAGGTGGTCGGCCCGTGCGCGCACGCCGTCCGAGAGCCCGCTGCGCTCCGAGCCGAACGCGAGGACGGCGCCGTCCGGCAGCTTCACCCCGCGGATGTCCTCGCCCCCCGGGTCCAGCGCGTACAGCGGCCCGGGCGGCAGCTCGCCGATGTCCAGCCGCTCCACGGCGGTCGCGAAGTGCAGCCCCGCACCGCCGCGCACCACGGTGGGATGCCACGGGTCGAGCGTGCCGGTGGTGACCACCCCGGTCGCACCGAAGCCGGCCGCCAGCCGGATCACGGCACCGGCGTTGCCGAGATTGCGCGGCTGGTCCAGGAGCACGACGGGAGCGCTGCGCGGGGTCTGCCCGAGCCGTGCCAGATTCGCCTCGCGCGGCGGCCGCACCGCCAGTGCGGCCACCCCGGTCGGATGAGGCCGCGACACCAGTGAGGCGTACACCGCCTCGGGGACCTCGGTCAGCAGCGCCGCCAGCTCGTCCCGTACGTCGGGCGCCAGTTCGTCGGCGAGGGCGAGCGCCGCCGCCCGGTCGACGGCGACCGCCACCGGCACCTCGGCGCGGAACCGCACGGCGTGCTTGAGTGCGTGGAAGCCGTCGAGCAGGACGGCCGCACCGGCGAGCGAGCGCCAGCCGGCTACGGGGTCGGTCATGCGGTGAAGCCTACGCGCGCCTCCTCGGCGCTCTCGGGAGCGCGCTGCTCGGGCGGCGCCGCACCGGCGCCGCGGGGGAGCATCCGTGCTCGCCCGCGTGCCGTCCAGCGCCCGAGCCTCCTCAGGAACGACGTCGGCAGGAAGACCGCATCCGCGGCGATCATGGCCAGGGAGAAGAACGGCAGCCCGAGGACGACGGCGATCACCGCGTGCTCGGTCATCATGGCCACCAGCAGCACGTTCTTGACCCGTCGGTTGAACAGCGTGAACGGGAAGGCCACCTGCACGATGACCGTCCCGTAGGTCACCAGCATCACCATCACCCCGCTGTCGCTCAGCAGATGCGCGAGCGCCGGCCAGGGCGTGAAGTAGTCCAGGTGGAGCGGGTAGTAGACGGCGGTGCCGTCCTGCCACCGCGAGCCCTGGATCTTGTACCAGCCGGCCGTCGCGTAGATGAGGCAGGCCTCGGCCATGATCACCAGCAGTGCCGCGTTGTGCACGATGGTGGCGACCACGTCGAGCAGGGCCCGGGGCTCCCCACCGCCGTCCGCGCGCCGGCCGACCGACCACCACAGGGCCTGCGCCGCCCAGGCGCCCCAGAGCAGTGCCGGCACGAACACCTCCGTACCGGCGAAGCGGCCGGTCGCTGTCACCGCGACCAGAGCCAGCCCGCACACCGTCCAGAGCAGCGGCCCCACCCGGTCGCCCACCCGCACGCCGGTCGCCTCCGCCACCCGCTCCCGCCGCTCCCGCCGTGCGTCCAGGGACCACACCCGGCCGCAGCGGGTGAACACCAGGTACACCGACATCAGGTGCAGGACGTTGTCGCCGCCGTCGCCCACGAAGACGCTGCGGTTCTGCAGCGACAGCACCCCCACCATGAACAGCACCGACGCGGTACGGGTGCGCCAGCCCACCAGGAGCAGCACGCTCGACAGCACGGCGAGCCCGTACACCGCCTCGAACCAGCCCCGTCCGTCCGACCACATCAGGGCGGTGAAGGCGTGGTTGGTGGCGACGAGCTGCCGGGCCAGATCCCAGCTCCAGGGGCCGTCCGGACCGTACAGCTCGGCGCGGTGGGGGAACTCGCGCAGCAGGAACAGCAGCCAGGTCGCCGAGAACCCGATACGGATCACCGCCGACTGGTACGGGCCGAGGGGCGCTCCGGTGGCGCGGGCGATCGCCTTGGACAAGGCCAGGGAGAAGCGGTTCACCGGATCCCTCCCGCGGCCTCGTCCGCCGGCACGGTCCACCAGGACAGCGTGCGGTAGACGGGATCCTGCGACACCTGCTCCCCGCTCCAGGGCGGCGGTGCCACGTTGACGGTGCGGGACCGGAACTGGACCATCTGCAGGGCACCGTCCCGGTCGGCGACGCCGGTGCGCTCCAGCCGAAGTACCCCGATCCGGCGCAGATACGTCTCGGCAAGTGTGCCGCGCAGCCCCTTCGCCCGGTTGTCCTCGGTGTGCGTGGCGGAGTAGAGGTCCCAGGCCCGGCGGAGCTCGTTCTGCCGGGTGTGGCTCGGCAGCGGGTTGCCGTCGATGGCCCGGCCGTCCTGTGCGGACAGGTCGAGCCAGTCCGTCGTCCGCAGGGCACCGCCCTCCGTCTCCACTTGGGCGCGCACCTCGACGGAGATGTTCTGCTGAAGCGGATTCGGCGCGAACAGCTTCCAGTTCTGCTCGAACTCCGGGTAGACCCATTCGTCGACGGCGTCGCCGTGCTGCCGGGTGACCGTGTTGGACGGCGCGATGTGCAGGAACACCATGCCGAGATGCACGCAGACGGCGACCGCGACGACGGCCAGCGCCACGGCCGCACCGACCTGGTAGCGCGGAGACAAGGAGTCGACGCCGGCAGGGGGCGGGTCCTCCCGCACGGCGGGGGGCGGGCCGTCCCCGGCGGGGGACGGGGCCTCCCCGGCGGGGCGCGGGACTGGTGCGACGGAGGCGGAGTCGTGGCCGCCGGGGGACGCGCGCCCGGCTGCGACGGGCGGGCTGCCGCCGTCCCCGGCGGCCTCCGGGGCCGCGCCGGCCGGCCCCGAGGCTCCCCGGTCGGCGCGCCGCGCACCGGCGCCGTCGCGGACCGGGGTTCCACCGGGGCGGGCCCCCGGGACGGCACCGGACGGTCCGCCGCGGGCTCCGTCCGCTCCGGAGGCGCCGCCGGGGGCCCCGGTGTCCTCCCGGCCGTCCGCGCGATCCGCGGACGTCGGGGCGTCCGCGGCACGGCGCCGGGGCGGCCCCGCGCCGTCCTCGTGCGCGGGCCGACCCGCACCGTCGCCGTGCGGAGCGTCCGCGGCCCCGTCGTACGCCCTCATCCCGCCCCGTCCCACGCTCGGTCATGGCTCCGCGCCCCCGGCTCCCGGGGCCGTCGTTGCACCGCGCCGGGCCCGGCCGGGCGGGCGCTCGGACGGAACGGTACTCATGGCCGCCCGCCCGGCACAGCCCCCGTTCGCGACTCGTCCGCCCGGGTGTCCCGCACAGCCTCGGCGGGCGCGGCCCCGGCAGTCGTCCACAGGGGTCTCCCGTGTTGTCCACAGCGGTTGACACCTCAGGGCGCCCACCGCACCATGGAATCCCACGAACCGAACGAACGGTCGGTAGACGATCCGGCCGAGTCCACGGTCGGATCCGGGCACAGCCCACGGTCGAGGAGACAGCCTCATGGCGACAGCAGCCGCCCACGGGACGGGCCGCACACAGACGGACAGCACATCGGCGCCGCCGGAGCCCGAGGTGGCCGAGACGTACCAGCGCGCCTTCGACGCAGCCGTAGCAGCCGACGAGCGCATCGAGCCACGCGACTGGATGCCGGAGGCCTACCGCGCGACGCTGGTCCGGCAGATCGCCCAGCACGCCCACTCCGAGATCATCGGCATGCAGCCGGAGGCCAACTGGATCACCCGCGCCCCCTCTCTGCGCCGCAAGGCCATCCTGATGGCCAAGGTCCAGGACGAGGCGGGCCACGGCCTGTACCTCTACAGCGCCGCCGAAACCCTCGGCGCCAGCCGCGAAGAGCTGCTCGACAAGCTGCACTCGGGCCGCCAGAAGTACTCCTCGATCTTCAACTACCCCACCCTGACCTGGGCCGACGTGGGCGCGATTGGCTGGCTGGTGGACGGCGCCGCGATCACCAACCAGGTCCCCCTGTGCCGCTGCTCCTACGGCCCGTACGCGCGCGCCATGGTCCGCGTGTGCAAGGAGGAGTCCTTCCACCAGCGCCAGGGCTACGAGCTGCTGCTCGCCCTCAGCCGCGGCACCGCGGAGCAGCACGCGATGGCGCAGGACGCGGTGGACCGCTGGTGGTGGCCGTCCCTGATGATGTTCGGCCCGCCGGACGACGAGTCGGCGCACTCCGCACAGTCGATGGACTGGAAGATCAAGCGCCACTCCAACGACGAGCTGCGCCAGCGCTTCGTCGACATCTGCGTCCCCCAGGCGGAATCCCTCGGCCTGACGCTCCCGGACCCGGAGCTGAAGTGGAACGAGGAGCGGGGACACCACGACTTCGGCCCGATCGACTGGACCGAGTTCCGCGAGGTCCTCAAGGGCAACGGCCCCTGCAACGAGCAGCGGATCACCCAGCGCCGGCGCGCGCACGACGAGGGCGCCTGGGTCAGAGAGGCAGCCGCGGTGTACGCGGCCAAGCACGACGGCCGGGAGACCGGCACCGGCGCCGGTCTGACCGGCAGGACGGGAGCGACACGAGCATGACGACCACCGACTGGCCTCTGTGGGAGGTCTTCGTCCGCTCCCGCCGCGGACTCGCCCACACCCACGCCGGCAGCCTGCACGCCCCGGACGCCGAGATCGCCCTGCGCAACGCGCGCGACCTGTACACCCGCCGCGGCGAAGGCGTCTCCCTGTGGGTCGTCCCCTCCTCCGCGATCACCGCTTCCTCCCCGGACGAGAAGGACCCGTTCTTCGAGCCGGCCGCCGACAAGCCGTACCGGCACCCCACCTTCTACGAGATCCCGGAAGGGGTGAAGCACCTGTGACCGCCACCGTTCCGCCTGCCGCCGCCACGGCGGCCGCACTCGCCCTCGGCGACGACGCCCTGGTGCTCTCCCACCGGCTGGGCGAGTGGATGGGCCATGCTCCGGTGCTGGAGGAGGAGGTCGCCCTCGCCAACATCGCGCTGGACCTGCTGGGCCAGGCCCGCATACTGCTGTCGCTGGCCGGCGACGAGGACGAGCTGGCGTACCTGCGCGAGGAGCGCGCCTTCACCAACCTCCAGCTCGTCGAGCAGCCGAACGGCGACTTCGCCCACACCATCGCCCGCCAGCTGTACTTCTCGACGTACCAGCACCTGCTCTACGCCGAACTGGCCACCGGCGACGGTCCGTTCGCGGCGCTCGCCGCGAAGGCCGTCAACGAGGTGGCGTACCACCGCGACCACGCCGAGCAGTGGACCCTCCGCCTCGGCGACGGCACCGACACCAGCCACGAGCGGATGCAGCACGCCTGTACGGCGCTGTGGCGGTTCACCGGCGAGATGTTCCGGCCCGTCGCGGGTCTGGACGTCGACTGGGCGGCCCTGGAGGCCCGCTGGCTGGAGTCCGTCGGGCAGGTGCTGGACCGGGCCGCCCTCGCCCTTCCCGACGGGCCGCGCACCGGTGCGTGGACGGCCGGTGCGGGACGGGAAGGGCTGCACACCGAGCCCTTCGGGCGGATGATCGCCGAGATGCAGCACCTGCACCGCAGCCACCCGGGGGCCTCATGGTGACGACCACACCGCTGGAGGCGGAGCTGCTGGCGATCGCCGGCTCGGTGCCCGACCCCGAGCTGCCGGTGCTAACTCTCCAGGAGCTGGGCGTCGTGCGCGCCGTCCACGCCCACGGCAGAGACGCGGTCGAGGTCGAACTCACCCCGACCTACACCGCCTGCCCTGCCCTGGAGGCGATGAGCAGCGACATCGAGCGGGCGCTGCGCGAGCACGGCGTACGCGAGGTCACCGTCCGCACCGTGCTCACCCCGCCCTGGTCGACCGACGACATCAGCGCGGAAGGCCGCCGGAAACTCCGGGAGTTCGGCATCGCGCCGCCGCGGACGCGCAGCGCGGCGGGCCCGGTGGCGCTGAGCCTGGGCCCCACGCGCACGCACGCAGGCTCCCCGGCCGCCGCCGAGCACGCCCCGGTCCCCTGCCCGCACTGCGGCTCCGACGACACCGAGTTGCTCAGCCGTTTCTCCTCCACGGCCTGCAAGGCACTGCGCCGCTGCCGGTCCTGCCGTGAACCGTTCGACCACTTCAAGGAGGTGTGATGGCCCGCTTCCACCGGCTTCCCGTGGCCGCTGTCGACCGGCTCACCGAGGATTCCGTCGCGCTCACCCTCGCCGTCCCGGAAGAACTGCGCGCGGACTACCGGCACGCACCCGGGCAGCATCTCGCGCTGCGGCGGGTCGCGGACGGCGCGGAGATACGGCGCACCTACTCGATCTGCTCCCCGGCGCCGGAAGCGGGTTCCGACGGCCCGAGCACACTGCGGGTCGGCGTGCGGCTGGTCGACGGCGGAAGCTTCTCCACGTACGCGCTCAAGGAACTGGCCGCCGGTGACGAGCTGGAGGTGATGACTCCGGCGGGGCGCTTCACCCTCGAGCCGGCGCCCGGACTGTTCGCGGCGGTAGTCGGCGGCAGCGGCATCACCCCCGTGCTGTCGATCATCGCCACACTGCTGGCGCGCGAGCCGAAAGCGCGCTTCTGCCTGATCCGCAGCGACCGGACGGCCGCGTCCACGATGTTTCTGGAGGAGGTCGCCGATCTGAAGGACCGCTACCCGGAACGTCTCCAGCTGGTGACGGTCCTCTCGCGGGAGGAGCAGCAGGCGGGGCTGCCGTCCGGGCGGCTCGACGAGGAGCGGCTGACCGGTCTGCTGCCGGCGCTGCTTCCGGTGGGCGAGGTCACCGGATGGTTCCTGTGCGGGCCGTTCGGGCTGGTGCAGCAGGCCGAACAGGCCCTGAGAGGTCTGGGAGTGGCCCGGTCCCGGATCCACGAGGAGGTCTTCCACGTCGACGCGGCTCCACCCGCGCCCGCGCCCGCCGCGGTGGCGCACAGTGCCGTCACCGCCCGTCTCGACGGCCGCGGCGGCACCTGGCCCGTGCAGGACGGCGAGACGCTTCTGGAGACGGTGCTGCGCAACCGGCCCGACGCGCCCTACGCGTGCAAGGGAGGGGTGTGCGGGACCTGCCGGGCCTTCCTGGTGTCGGGCGAGGTGCGCATGGACCGCAACTTCGCGCTGGAACCGGAGGAGACGGAGGCGGGGTACGTGCTCGCCTGCCAGTCGCATCCGGCGACGGAGACGGTGGAACTGGACTTCGACCGCTAAGCCCCGGCGGGCACCCGCCGGGCATCGACCGGGTGCCCGGCGAAGTCGAGCCCGGCGCCGCCGGAGGCCTGCCGAGATCACGACAGGGCCGTGGTCCGGTCGTGCTCCGCGCGTCCCGCCCGGGTGCGCGCGGAGCCCCGGACAGGTCAGACCACGGTGCCCGGCTGCCCGTCGTCGGTCACCACGGGACGGCCCGAGGCCTGCCATGTCTGCATGCCGCCGTCGACGTTCACCGCGTCGACCCCCTGCTGCACCAGGTACATCGTGACCTGGGCCGAACGACCGCCGGAGCGGCAGATCACATGGACCCGCCCGTCCTGCGGCGCGGCCTCGGTCAGCTCCCCGTACCGGGCCGCGAAGTCGCTCATGGGAATGTGCAGCGCGCCGTCGGCGTGACCCGCCTGCCACTCCTCGTTCTCACGGACGTCCAGCAGGAAGTCGTCGTCCTTGAGGTCGCCGACTCCGACGGTGGGCACACCAGCTCCGAAAACCATGCCCCCGACGCTACCCGACGCCCCGCCGCATCTCCCGCTCCGCCCGCCCCGCGGTCACCCCGGCCCGCACCACCGGAGCCCCTGCTGTCGCGTCGCCCCTACTGCCGTGTCGCCCCTACAGCTGTGTGCCCTACTGCTGCGCGAGCAGGTCGGCGAGCTCCCTCTCGCGTTCGGCGACGTCGGCCAGCAGCTTCTCCGCGATCTCCTCCAGCAGAGCGTCGGGGTCGTCCGGGGCCAGCAGCAGCATGGCGCCGATCGCCCCCTCCTCCAGCTCCCGCTGCAGCGACGTGATCAGGCCTTTGCGCTGGTCCAGCCACTCCAGCCGGGCGTACAGCTCCTCGCCGCGGCTGGGACCCGCCGCCGCCGGCGCCGGCCCGGCGGCCCACTCCTCGGCCAGCGTGCGCAGCTCGTCCTCGTCGCCGCGGGCGTAGGCGGTGTTGACGCGTGTCATGAACTCCGCGCGCCGCTTGCACTCGTCCTCTTCCTGCACGAGGTCGGGGTGGGCCTTGCGGACGAGTTCCCGGTAGAGCCGGCGGGCCTCCTCGCTGGGGCGGACCCGCTGCGGCGGGCGCACCGGCTGATCGGTGAGCATCGCGGAGGCCTCCGGGAACAGGCCGCCTCCGTCCATCCAGCCGTGGAAGAGTTCCTCGACCTCCGGCATCGGCAGCAGCCGGGCCCGCAGCTCCCGAGCCCGTTCCAGATCCTCGGGGTCACCGCTGCGGGCTGCCCTCGCCTCGGCGATCTCCGCGTCCAGCTCCTCGAGCCGGGCGTACATCGGGCCCAGTTTCTGGTGGTGCAGCCGGGAGAAGTTCTCGACCTCGACGCGGAAGGTCTCCACCGCGATCTCGTACTCGATCAGCGCCTGCTCGGCAGCGCGCACGGCCCGTTCGAGCCGCTCCTCGGGTCTGGGCTGCTCAGTCTCCGGGGTCGTCACCCGTCCAGCCTAGGCCACGGCAGGAAGCCCGCCGAGTCCAACCACTCCGCCCGCCGCCCGCCGCCCGCCGCCCGCCGTACCGACCGAAGCGCCGTCCACGGCATCACCCGGGGCACCCCACCCGCCGCACCGTATGCGCCACGCCGCAAGCACCACGCCGCAAGCCCGCGCCGCAAGCGCCGCGCCGCAAGCGCCGCGCCGTAGCCCGCCCCGCCCGGTGCGGGCCCGCGCGGGGCCCGCACCGCGATCCCGCGCGCACCGGGCTCGGAGCACGCGCGGGCCCGGGCTCACACCCCCGTTTCGGCAGGGATCCTCCCCGCGCGCACCGCCGCCAGCAGGTCGGCGTGGTCGGCTTCGGTGCGGTCTGCGTAGGCCACGGCGAAGGACGCCACCGCCTCGTCCAGTTCCTCGTTCTTTCCGCAGTAGCCGGCGATGAGCCGCGGATCGGCACTGTGGGCGTGGGCGCGCGCCAGCAGCGCGCCGGTCATTCGGCCGTAGTCGTCGAGCTGGTCCGCGGCGAGAGCGGCCGGGTCGACACTGCCCTTGCGGTTGCGGAACTGCCGGACCTGGTAGGGGCGGCCGTCGACCGTCGTCCAGCCGAGCAGTATGTCGCTGACGACCTGGATGCGCCGCTGACCCAGCACCACCCGGCGCCCCTCGTGGACGATCTGCGGGATGTCGAAGCCCGCGGTCGCCAGATGCGGCACCAGCGCCGACTTCCGTGCCTCCTTCACCTGGAGCACCAGCGGCTCACCCCGGTGGTCCAGCAGCAGCACGACATAGGACCGGGTGCCCACGCTGCCGGTACCGACGACGCGGAAGGCGACATCGTGCACCGCGTGCCTGGCGAGCAGCGGCAGCATGTCCTCGGAGAGCGTGTCGGCGTAGTCGCCCAGTGCGGCTGCGACGGCCGCGGCCTCCTCGTCGGCCACCCTGCGCAGCACGGGCGGCGCGTCGACGAAGTGCCGCCCGCCGTCCTCGGACGACTCGGTCGACTTGGCCGCGAAACGACCGCTGGTGTTGGCCCGGGCCTTCTCCGACACCCGCTCCAGAGTGCCCAGCAGGTCGTGGGCGTCGGTGTGCGAGACGAGTTCCTCGTCCGCGATCGCGTTCCAGGCGTCCAGCACCGGAAGCCTGGCCAGCAGGCGCATGGTGCGCCGGTACGCTCCGGCGGCGTCCTGCGCGGCCTCCCGGCAGGTGTCCTCGTCGGCGCCGATCTCGCGCCCCGCGAGTACCAGCGAGGCGGCCAGCCGCTTCAGGTCCCATTCCCACGGGCCTGGGACCGTCTCGTCGAAGTCGTTCAGGTCGATGACCAGACCGCCGCGGGCATCGCCGTACAGGCCGAAGTTCGCGGCATGCGCGTCCCCGCAGAGCTGCGCCCGGATCCGGGTCATGGGCGTGCGCGCCAGGTCGAACGCCATCAGTCCGGCCGAGCCGCGCAGGAACGCGAAGGGCGAGGCGGCCATCCGGCCCACCCGTATCGGGGTGAGCGCGGCTATCCGGCCCTGGTTGGACTCCTCCACCGCCGCGGCCGCGTCCGGCCGGGAAGGGTCCGTCTCCAGCTCTGCGTGGGCGCTGCGCGGCACCTGGTGGCGCAGTGCCTTCCCCTCGGCCTTGGGCGAGCCGTCGGCGGGCCACGCGGCGAACCCGCGCACCTGGGGCACGCGAGGCACTCGGGGCATCGCGGGCACGTCACCCGAGCCGTCCCGCACCGCGCTTCCGGACGCGTCGCCACCCACCCGGGACCGTGGTTTCGGCACCGCGGCCCCCGCAGCCCCCACGGCGCCCGAGTCCGCCACGGCCCCCGCGGCCCCCGCTTCCTCCACGGTCTCCCGCCCCGCCGCTTCCGCACCGGCCTCGGTCACACCGACCGCCTCCCCCTCGCCGCTGTACGCGGACTCGCCCGAACTTCCGAACATCAACTCGTGCCGACCGTACAACCGGTCGCGACCCGCCGTCAGACCCTGTGGACAAGTCGCGCCGCGCCCGCAGCGAGCTCCTGCCGTCGGTTGATCGGCCGCGCCGAAACCCCTGTCCGTGGCCGGCTCGCCGGCCACAGACAGGCAGGGTGTGCTCGCCGACCGGGATGCGGCGGGTCCGTTCGGCCGCGGCGGCCGGGAAGACCTCCGGCGAGCTGACGGTGGACCAGCCGCAGGAGTGGTGCTCGCCCACCCACGCCTCGTCCGTGCCGAGAACGTCCGGCCATTCGACGAGGTCCGGGTCGCGCCGGAAAGCGGTGGTCGGGTCCTCGTCGGGGGAGGGGGGAAGCGGGATGAACGCGCCGAAGTGAAGAGGCATCGCCGGCTTCCCGAACGGTTCCACCAGCGACCGTCCGGTGGGCCGGGCGAGCTCCCGGTCGCTCGCAGGCAAGCCGATGCCCGCCGGGAGGTGTCCCGGCGGGCATCGGGTGTTCGGGATCGGGATGGGGACGCGAACCGGTCAGGCGCGCGCTCCGGACGCCCCGGCGGCTGCCCCGCCCTCGGAAGCCCCACCCTCGGCAGCGGGCTTCGGGGCGGGCGGGGCCGGCGGCCTCGGCGCCGTCTTCGGCAGCCACCGCAGCGCCACCGCGGCCGACAGCAGCGCGACGCCGGCGGCGACCAGCATGGTGACCTCCATGCCGGACAGGTAGGCGTCGACGGCCTTGTCGACCAGCGCGGGGGCCTGGTCGCCGAGGTTCGCGGCGTTCACCGCGCGCAGGGTGCCGCCGATCGAGCCGGCGGCCTCTTCACGCAGCTCCGCGGGGAGCACACCGACGGAGCCCTCCATGTCCGAGCGGTACACGACGCCGAGGATGCTGCCGATGACCGCGACGCCCAACGCGCCGGCCAGCTGGCGGACGGTCTGGGACACGGCCTGGCCCGCACCGGCCTTGACCGGCGGCACCACGGACATCAGGGAGGCCGTGGCCGGCGCCATAATGCATCCCCAGCCCAGACCGAAGATCAGCTGCGCGACGACCAGCAGCCGGACGGGCGGGTCCGCGGAGAGCCGGCTGGAGATGACGAAGGACACCGCCATGCCGAGCGAACCGGCGGCGACCACGGCGCGCGGCCCGAACCGGATCATCAGCTCGGGGCTCCGCGCCGACATGACCACCGAGCCGATGCCCATGGGCAGCATCAGCAGACCGGCCCTCAACGGGGAGTAGCCCAGCACCGCCTGGAAATAGAACTGAAGGATGAAGATCGCCCCGATGAGGGCGAAGAAGCAGAGCGCAATGGAACCGGAACCGGCGGCGAAGCGGGCGCTGCGCAGCAGGCTGACGTCCAGCGACGGCGCCGCCATCCGCGCCTCCATCACCACCAGCAGCACCATCAGCACGACACCGCCGACGAGCGGGCCGAGGGTGGCTGCGCTCAGCCACTCGTTCTCCTCGCCGCCCTTCACGATGCCGTAGACCAGCAGACCGACCGCGACGACGGACAGCAGCACGCCGAGCGGATCGAACCTGGCCGGCGCGGGGTTCTTCGACTCGGGGACGAGCCATCCCATCAGCACCAGGCCGACGACCACCAGCGGGGCGTTGATCAGGAAGATCGACCCCCACCAGAACCTGTCCAGGAGCAGTCCGCCGAGCACCGGGCCCACGGCGAAGGCGACACCGGCCGCCGCCGCCCACGCGGCGATGGCCTTCGGACGTTCCATGGGTGGGAAGGCGTTCACGATGACGGCCAGCGTCACGGTCGGCACGACCGCGGCGCCCACGCCCATGATGCTGCGCCAGACGATGAGTTCGGTGATGCTGCCCGCGTACGCCCCGAGCACCGAAGTGACACCGAACACCAGCAGCCCGAGCATCAGGGTCTTCTTCCGCCCGAACCGGTCCGCGCACACGCCGCCGGTGAACAGGAAGGCCGCGAAGGTGATCAGGTAGGAGTCGAGGGACCACTGGAGCTCGGCGTTGGAGGCGTCCAGGCTCTGCTGGATCGGGTTGAGCGCCACGTTGATGATCGTCAGGTCCATGACCACGATCAGTACGGTGATGGCGAGCAGGGCCAGAATCGCCCGGCGGCGCCCGCTGCCCAATTCGGGATTCATACCTGTTCCTCAATCGGGTTCGAATCGGGTTCGAATCGGGTTCGGATCGGGTTCGGGTGGGGTTCGCATCGGCCTGCGGCAGAAGTGCGACGCCCCGGCTTCGCGGTCGCGCGCGGGCACACGGAAGGCGCCGGAGAACGAACAGCCCGACCGGTTCCGTCGAGGAGTGGGACTGGTCGGGCCGTTCACTGAGGAAACGTCACTCGGCCCACGGGAGCGGGATCTTGTCCTCGCTGCCCGGCATCATGGCCTTGCCGCCCACGACCATGGCGACCAGCGCTTGGGCGGGGCCGCCGACCGTCTTCAGCCGCCGCACGGCACCGCCGGGGACGATGATCGCCTGACCGGCCTCGGCATGCCGGGTCCTGCCCTCGACCTCGACCTCGAACTCGCCCGACAGCAGCGTCCAGATCTGCTCGCGGTCGATGATGTGCACCGGCGTGGCCGAGTCTGCGCCGAGTTCCACCCGCCAGGTGCTGACCTCGGTGCTGCCCTGGCTGGGAGCCGCCAGGCCGAACATCGAACCCGCGGGGGTCACGGTCGTCCGCTGCTCGCTCTCGCTGACCACCTGCATGTCACCCTCCTATGTAAAGCATCTTTACTCGTAGCGAGTAAAGTGCCTTTATTCAGGTGTGTCAAGATGAAACGATGGAGACACCTGGCGACCCTCTCGAGCACACCGAGCTCACCTTCCTTCTCGGGATGTCCTTCCAGCTGGTCCTCTCCGAGTTCGTGCGCCGCCTCGATGCCGCCGGGTACGCCGATCTGCGCCCGATGCACGGTCTGGTCTTCCAGGTACTGCACGGCTCCGGCGCGACGAGCAGCGAACTGGCCGAGGAGCTGGGGGTCACCAAGCAGGCCGCCGGCCAGATCATCGACGACCTGGAGAAGCGCGGATACGTCGAGCGCCGGCCGCACCCCGCGGGCGGTCGGCGCAAGCTCGTCGTCCTCACCGACAAGGCGCTCAGGCACCTCTCGGTGGCCGGGCGGATCCTGCACGAACTGGAGGCGCAGCTCGCCAAGCAGCTTCACGAACTCGGGCTGCAACTGCCGCGCGCCGAACTCGCCGCGGTCATCCGCACCCTGGCCGGCGACACGGTCCCTCCGCTGCGCCCCGTCTGGTGACGCTCCCGCCGGCGGTCGCGGGGGAACGGCCGACCGACGCCCCTCCCGGCGCGGCCTCGGCCGGTGCAAGAATGCGGCCCTCGGGCGGAGAAAGTGCAGCGGCTCGGTGTGCCCGGCGTGCTCCGGTGTGCGCACCGACGCTGCGGAGACAGGGGGTAGCCGTGGCCTTGGCCATGTGTCCGTTCTGCTGCGGCGACGAGGACATCGAGGAGGTCCGCACCCTCGACGACGGGCGCCGGCTCATGCGGCACCGGTGCGGCGAGGAGTGGCAGACCGCCGCGCCCCCGGCCCCGGCCCCCGAGCGGCCCCGCACCCGCACCCGCGCCCACGTCGTCCGCACGACCCGGCTGCCGACGGCCGACGACGTCACGCCCGAGTGGCGCAAGCACGCGGACCGGCTGAAGGAGCGCTACCTGGCCCGCCATCCCGGCCTCGCCCCCGGCGTGGCGGAGTACTGGGCGGAGTACCAGCAGGTCTTCTCCCCGGAGG
This sequence comes from Streptomyces sp. MS06, assembly GCF_047200655.1. NCBI lineage: Bacteria > Bacillati > Actinomycetota > Actinomycetes > Kitasatosporales > Streptomycetaceae > Streptomyces > Streptomyces sp. MS06. Next base: position 37,340 of record NZ_JBJZOJ010000039.1, on the reverse strand, counting down.
GGCTGCGCACCTGCGACCCCGCGCTCCTCAAGGACTTCGCCAACTCCGTCATCGGAGCACACCCGGGCAACCAGGCCGTGTTCAACTCCGAGTGGAACCGCATGGGCGAGGCCGCGGCAGCGGAGGCAACCCGCAGGACCGTCGGCTACCTCCTGGACGACTCGACCGGCCTGCCTCTCGAGGACCGGCTCCATCATCTGCTGGAAGGCGAAAAGCCGTTCGCCATGAAGGGCTACAAGGAAGCCCTCCTCACCAGGACGCTCTGCATCGTGTACCCCGACCGTTTCCTGGCGATCCTCAAGTACACGACCCCGGCGTACGGCAAGCGCGAGATCGCGCGAGCGGTCTACGGACTGGAACTCCCGGCCCCCGAGTCGGTCGACCGGACCCGCGGTCGGCTCGCCGTCTGGAGCAACGACCTGCTGCGCACCCTCGTCGGCGACGGCTTCGTCGACATGCGGCACGCCGCCGCGTTCCTGTGGTGGGCCAAGGACCTGGCCGGCGCGGACCGGTAGGAGACAGGTCCGGCCCGCACCCCCCGCCCGCGCGGACGCGGGCGCCCGGCCCCGCGGCCGGGCGCCCCCACTCCCTCACCTCACCCGCTCACTCCCCTCTCGCTCCCTCTTCCCCCTCCGCCGCCAGGATGCCGACGCACTCGGCGAGCGCCCGGTGCAACGGGCTGACGAGAGCGGCGAGTTCGGCGTCCGACGCCTTCCCCGCCTCCAGCACGGCACCGACGACCGACAGCAGCACGGCGGCCGACCCCAGGGCGTGCGCGTCGGCGAGCGCCTCCAGCAGACCTCCGGAACGTGCCACCACGAAGGCCTCCTTGCCGGTGGCCGGGTCGACACCGATGCTGCGGGGGACGGCGCGCGCTCATACGGCGGCCCGCCACGGGACGTGGTCCCGGCCCGAAGTGGCCGGCGCCGCCGCCCGGCGCCGCACGCACCGGAGGCGCCGGCGCTCCCGCTCCCGCTCCCGCTCCCACAGGACGACGTACGGCCGGACCACGGGATGACCGTCCGCGGCTGCGATGACGTCCCCCGCGAACGAGCGGGCCGGAGGTGCGGAGGCGGGACCGCACACGGGGACGGGCGCGGGTGGACGAGGAGTGCGAGACGGCGCTGCAGCGGCGCGGTGCACTCCTCGGGAGGGCAGGAAGAGGCTCAGGATCGCGGCCAGTAGGCTGCGCACAGGTCGACTCCCACACAGTCGGCTGAGGCCCCGATGAGGAAGTTGCCGCTTCCTGCCGGGGCCGTTCTGTTGTCGTGGCCCTGCATACCGTGGATAACCCCACGGATGCACGAAAACCCGCGGTCACCCACGCTGAAGCCATGGACCTTGATCGCACGCGTCCGCTGTGGAAGCAGATCGCGGCGGAGATCATCCGACGCATCCAGGCCGGCGTGTACCCGCCGGGCAGCCGGGTGCCGTCCACGCTGGAGATCGCCCAGGAGTTCGGCGTCGTGAACGCGACGGCGGCCAAGGCCATGCGGTACGTGCGGGAAGAGGGTTGGACGCGCGGCGAGGTCGGGCTCGGGACCTTCGTCTCCGATCCCCTGCCACCGTCCGCCGGGGCTCCCGCCCCTCCCGCGTAACCACCGACGGAGGTCTCCCCTCCGGCTCACTCCTGCCGCGTGCGCGGCACTCCGCGGCCCGACCGACGCGCCGGCCCGGTGCGGGCACCGCCCCGGACGCGGGTCCGCCGGACCGCGCCAGGCCGAGCATCTCGGCGCGCAGCCCCGGGACCGTGCCACCACCACCTGAGAGAGTCACCACCACCTGAGAGAGTCATCACACTCCCCCCGCGGGCCCGGACTCCCGCCCCGGCCCTTCGGCAAGGGACCGGTGCTCACTTCCGGCATCGCCCGCTGGATCGCTCGCAGAGCTGCCCGGAGCCCCGGTTGGACCGCGGGCCGGAAACCGAGTACCCGAGCGGATGCGGCCTGAGTATCCCCACGGGTGCGGTGCCCGGCCCGACCGCCTATTTTCCGGCCATGACAGACCGCCCGTCGCCCCCTGCCCGCCGACGACGCGCAACCTCGATCACCCTCCGGGTGCTCGGCGGGATCGCCGTCACGCTGCTGGCTGTCGCAGCGGCGTTCAGCGGGCTCGTCATGCGCCTCGACGGCACCCACTGCGAGATCGTCCTGATGTTCACCTCCCGGTGCGACGCCCTCACGCACCGGACGATTCAACTCCAGTTCGTGGTGACCCTCATCGCCTGGGCCGCGGCCGTCAGCGGGCTCCACCTGCCGCCCGCGCGCGCCACACGCCGCTGCGGGTACGCCACGGCGGCACTGCTCGCGGGCTGGCTGACGGCCCACCTGATCGCCTACCGCTGACACGCGGGCCCTCGCCGACACGGGTGTGGCCCGCCGGCGCGGAACTCCGCACCCGGCTGCGGCCGGCGGAGGAGTTCCGCATCCATGAACTGCGTCACACACGTCCATGAGCTGCGTCACAGTCGAACGGCCCGCGCCCCCGCCCCGGGAGGCGGTACGGAGCCCCGTCGAAGTGTCCGCGCCGGTCCGCCACCACTTGCCCGGACCCCGGCATGTGCGGACGCCGACACGTGGTCGCGCGCGGACGCGACCGACTCGGAAAAACAGAAGACCCCTGTTCAACAGGGGTCTCTGTGAGAGTGCGCGAGGGGGGAGTTGAACCCCCACGCCCTTGCGGGCACTGGAACCTGAATCCAGCGCGTCTGCCTATTCCGCCACCCGCGCATTGGGTGCGTCCTCCGGCTCCGCCCCTTGGGCGCGGCGCCTTCCGACATCCAGAACATTAGCACGCCGGACGGGGTGGGTTCACATCACTTCTTCCCGGCCCGCACCGCCAGACCCGGACCGGCGGACGGTCGGCGCACCACCCGCCCGCCACCGCCCCGCGACGGGTATCCGGCCTGGTCCGCGCCCCGCCACCGCACCCGCCACCGCACCCGCCGCCGCACCCGCCACCGCACCCGCCACCCCCCGGGCCGAGGCTCCCGGCCCTCACGGCGGCACCCCGGCCCGCGCCCCCGGCCTGGCCGCCGCGACAGCCCCGGCCCGGACCCGCGGCACCCTCGCCCGGCCGTTCCCGCCGGGACAGGGCACCCCCGCACGACGCCCCGCCCGAACAGGCCGCGCGCCGGCCCCGCAGCGGCCCCGCACAGGCGCCGCACAGACCGCGACCGGACGGCCCGACCACCACCCCACCACCGCCCCGGCGCCCGCCCCGGCGCCCGCCCCGGCCGCTCCGCGAGCGGGCCCCCGCCGCCCCACCCGCCCCGGCTGTCACACCGTGACAGCACCGCCCCTTCCGCGTATCAACCTCGTACCGGTCCGGCCCCTCCGACCAGCGCGGGGCCCGGTACCCGGGTCAGGTGCGGGACACTGGTCGACAGCCGCCTCTACGATCCATGGCGGAACCGTGTCCCACCGGAACACGGAGGGGAGAATCCGAGGATGCCTCCGCAGGAGAAGCGGGCAGGGGTATCCGAGGAAGACCCGGCAGGTGGCGGCCCGCGTCGACACCGGTCGGGCGGTCCGACAGGGGGAACCAGCCGATTCACCCGCGCGTGGATACGATCAGTAAGCAGTACCAGGCAAGGCAGTGCCCGCAGAGCGGGAAGCAGGGCGGCAGCAACGACGGAGGAGGTGCCCCATGGGAGTCCTGAAGAAGTTCGAGCAGCGTCTCGAAGGCCTGGTCAACGGCACCTTCGCCAAGGTCTTCAAGTCCGAGGTCCAGCCCGTGGAGATCGCCGGAGCGCTCCAGCGGGAGTGCGACAACAACGCCACCATCTGGAACCGCGACCGCACCGTCGTGCCCAACGACTTCATCGTCGAGCTGAGCGCGCCGGACTTCGAGCGCCTCAGCCCGTACTCGGGACAGCTCGGCGACGAACTGGCCGCCATGGTGCGCGACTACGCCAAGCAGCAGCGCTACACCTTCATGGGCTCGATCAAGGTCAACCTGGAGAAGGCGGACGACCTCGACACCGGCCTGTACCGCGTACGCAGCCGCACCCTGGCCTCCTCCAGCAGCCAGCAGGGCCCCGGCGCCCCCGCCGCCCCCGCCGCCGGTCCTCCCCCCGCAGCCGGCGGCCAGCGGCCCGGAGGCTACGGCTACCCGCAGTCCGCGGCGCCCTCCGGAGCGCCCCCCATGCCGTCCGCGCCGCCGCCCGGCTCCCGCCCCGGCGGATACGGCTACCCGCAGCCCACCGCCGGGGGGCGCCCCGCGCCCGCTCCGTCCGCCCCCACCGCGGGCGGGCACACCCGCCACTGGATCGAGATCAACGGCACCCGCCACCAGATCTCCCGCGCGACGCTCGTGCTGGGCCGCAGCACCGAGGCCGACGTGCGGATCGACGACCCCGGCGTCTCCCGCCGGCACTGCGAGATCCGGACCGGAACGCCCTCGACGATCCAGGATCTCGGCTCCACCAACGGCATCGTGGTGGACGGACAGCACACCACCCGCGCTACGCTCCGCGACGGCTCGCGGATCGTCGTGGGCAGCACCACCGTTATCTATAGGCAAGCCGAAGGGTGAAGCGGGGGCAATGTCAGAGCTGACCCTCACGGTCATGCGGCTGGGTTTCCTGGCCGTACTGTGGCTGTTCGTGATCGTGGCCGTGCAGGTCATCCGCAGCGACCTGTTCGGCACGCGGGTCACGCAGCGCGGGGCGCGGCGGGAGGCCGGACGGCAGCAGCAGGCCGGACGCCAGGCGCCACCGCAGCAGCGCCAGCAGTCCGGCGGCGGCCGGCAGCGCCGCAACGCGCCCACCAAGCTCGTCGTGACCGAGGGCACACTGACCGGCACCACCGTCGCCCTCCAGGGGCAGACCATCACCCTGGGCCGGGCGCACGACAGCACGATCGTGCTGGACGACGACTACGCGTCCAGCCGGCACGCCAGGATCTACCCTGACCGGGACGGTCAGTGGATCGTCGAGGACCTCGGCTCCACCAACGGCACCTACCTCGACCGATCGCGCCTGACGGCCCCGCTGCCGATTCCGCCGGGTGCGCCGATCCGCATCGGCAAGACCGTCATCGAGCTGCGGAAGTAGTGCTGCATCATGTGTAGGAGCGAGCGGAGCGAGCACGCAGCGGCGGTCCCCACCGCGGGCCCCGGCGCGCTCCCGACCGGAGGGTGGGCACCGTGCGGATGTACCCGGAGCCGACGGGCGAGGTGCGCATGAGTCTGTCACTGCGCTTCGCCGCCGGATCGCACAAGGGCATGATCCGGGAGGGCAACGAGGACTCCGGGTACGCCGGTCCGCGGCTCCTCGCGATCGCCGACGGCATGGGCGGGCAGGCGGCCGGCGAGGTCGCCTCCTCCGAGGTGATCTCCACCATCGTCGCCCTCGACGACGACGTACCCGGCTCGGACATCCTCACCGCGCTCGGCACGGCCGTGCAGCGCGCCAACGACCAGTTGCGGCAGATGGTCGAGGAGGACCCCTCGCTGGAGGGCATGGGCACCACGCTCACCGCCCTGCTGTGGACCGGTCAGCGGCTCGGCATGGTCCACGTCGGCGACTCCCGCGCCTACCTGCTGCGCGACGGCGTGCTCACCCAGATCACCCAGGACCACACCTGGGTGCAGCGGCTCGTCGACGAGGGCCGCATCACCGAGGAAGAGGCCACCACCCACCCGCAGCGCTCCCTGCTGATGCGCGCCCTCGGCAGCAGCGAACACGTCGAACCCGACCTGTCGATCCGCGAGGTCAGGGCCGGCGACCGCTACCTGATCTGCTCCGACGGCCTGTCCGGCGTCGTCTCCCACCAGACCATGGAGGAGACCCTCGCCAGCTACCAGGGCCCCCAGGAGACCGTGCAGGAGCTGATCCAGCTCGCGCTGCGCGGCGGCGGCCCGGACAACATCACCGTCATCGTCGCCGACGTCCTCGACCTCGACGCCGGGGACACCCTGGCCGCGCAGCTCTCCGACACCCCCGTGGTGGTCGGCGCGGTCGCCGAGAGCCAGCACCAGCCGCACGACCACGGCATCATGCAGACCCCGGCCGGCCGCGCCGCCGGGCTCGGCCGCCAGGTGCCCGGACAGGGCGGCGGGGGCGAGTTCGGCCCGCCCGGTTCCGGCGACACCACCGGCTACGTCCCGGGCGGAAGCTTCGGGGACTACACGGACGAGGACTTCGTCAAGCCCCGCAAGGGCCGCAAGTGGTTCAAGAGAGCGCTCTACACCGCGCTCGCGCTGGCCGTCCTCGGCGGCGGACTGTACGGCGGCTACCGCTGGACGCAGACCCAGTACTACGTCGGCGCCAACGACGACCACGTCGCGCTCTACCGCGGCATCAGCCAGGACCTGGCGTGGCTGTCGCTGTCGAAGGTGCAGAAGGACCACCCCGAGATCGAACTCAAGTACCTGCCGCCCTACCAGCAGACGCAGGTGAAGAACACGATCCCGGCGAACGACCTCGCGGGCGCCCGGAAGAAGGTCGAGGCGCTGTCCGTGCAGGCGTCCGCCTGCCGCAAGGAGGACGAGCGCCTCAAGGCCGAGAACGAGCAGAACGCCCAGACGGGCCAGGACCAGTCCACGAGCGCCGCGGGAACCTCTTCCGCCGCTGTGACGTCCAAGGCATCACCGAGCCCTTCCGCCACAGCGCAGACCCCGACCGCGACACCGTCCCCGACTGCCACCCCCCAGGCCGGCCCCACCCTCTCCGAGGAGGAGCAGAAGGTGGTCTCGCTGTGCGGTAAGCAGCAGTAGGCAAGCCGTGAGAGGCCCTGTCACACGATGAGCAGCACTACGAACCCGCCGACGCACCACACGTCCACGATCGGTGCCATCGGCGCGCCGAGCCGCCGCAACACCGAGCTGGCACTGCTGGTGTTCGCCGTCGCCATCCCGGTCTTCGCCTACGCCAACGTCGGGCTCGCCATCAACGACGAGGTGCCTCCCGGGCTGCTCGGCTACGGACTCGGCCTCGGTCTCCTGGCCGGCGTCGCCCACCTGGTCGTCCGCAAGTTCGCGCCGTACGCCGACCCGCTGCTGCTGCCGCTGGCCACCCTCCTCAACGGCCTCGGCCTGGTCGTCATCTGGCGCCTCGACCAGTCGAAGCTGCTCCAGGCCATCAAGCAGGCCGGCACCGCAGCACCGCGCCAGCTGATGTACACCGCGATGGGCATCGCCCTGTTCATCGTCGTGCTGATCTTCCTCAAGGACCACCGCGTCCTGCAGCGCTACACCTACATCTCCATGCTCGGCGCGCTGTTCCTGCTACTGCTGCCGCTCGTCCCGGGCCTGGGCCAGAACATCTACGGCGCCAAGATCTGGATCTCCGTCGCCGGTTTCTCCATCCAGCCGGGCGAGTTCGCCAAGATCGTGCTCGCGGTGTTCTTCGCCGGCTACCTGATGGTCAAGCGGGACGCGCTCGCGCTCGCCAGCCGCCGTTTCATGGGCCTGTACCTGCCGCGCGGCCGGGACCTGGGACCGATCCTGGTCGTCTGGTTCATGTCGATCCTCATCCTCGTCTTCGAGACCGACCTCGGCACCTCCCTGCTGTTCTTCGGCATGTTCGTGATCATGCTGTACGTGGCGACCGAGCGGACCAGCTGGATCGTCTTCGGCCTGCTGATGTCGGCGGCCGGCGCGGTCGGCGTCGCCAGCTTCGAACCGCACGTCCAGCAGCGCGTCCAGGCCTGGCTCGACCCCATGCACGAGTACCTGCTCAGCCGGAAGGGCGTGGGGGGCCACTCCGAGCAGGCCATGCAGGCGCTGTGGGCGTTCGGCTCCGGCGGCACCCTCGGCTCCGGCCTCGGCCAGGGCCACTCCGACCTCATCCGGTTCGCCGCCAACTCCGACTTCATCCTCGCCACCTTCGGCGAGGAGCTCGGCCTGGCCGGCATCATGGCGCTGCTGCTGATCTACGGGCTGATCGTGGAACGCGGCGTGCGCACCGCCCTCGCCGCCCGCGACCCGTTCGGCAAGCTGCTCGCCGCCGGCCTCTCCGGCGCGTTCGCCCTCCAGGTCTTCGTCGTCGCCGGCGGTGTGATGGGACTCATCCCGCTCACCGGCATGACGATGCCGTTCCTCGCCTACGGCGGCTCCTCCGTGATCGCGAACTGGGCCCTGATCGGCATCCTGATCCGGATCAGCGACACCGCGCGCCGCCCGGCCCCCGCCCCCGCATCCAACCCCGACGCCGAGATGACCCAGGTGGTCCGCCCGTGAACAAGCCCCTGCGCCGGATCGCGATCTTCTGCGGGCTCCTCGTCCTGACCCTGCTGCTGCGCGACAACTGGCTCCAGTACGCCAAGGCCGACTCGCTGGCCACCGACGACCACAACCGCCGCGTCACCATCGCCCGCTACTCCACCCCGCGCGGCAACATCATCGTGGACGGCAAGCCGATCACCGGGTCCACCAAGACCAGTGACAGCGGGCTCAACGACCTCGAGTACAAGCGCACCTACGCCAACGGCCCCATGTGGGCGCCGGTCACCGGCTTCGCCTCGCAGGCCTTCGGCGCCAACCAGCTCGAGAAGATCGACGACGGCATCCTCACCGGCAACGACGACCGGCTGTTCTTCCGCAACACCCTCAACATGGTCACCGGCAAGGAGAAGCAGGGCGGCAACGTCGTCACCACGCTCAGCTCCGCCGCCCAGAAGGCCGCCTACGACGGACTGAAGAAGCAGGGCGGCAAGGGCGCCGTCGTCGCCCTCGACCCGTCCACCGGAAAGATCCTCGCGCTGGCGTCGTACCCGTCGTACGACCCGTCCTCGTTCGCCGGCACCTCCAACGCCGACTCCAAGGCCTGGAACAGCCTCCTGAAGGAGAACAACCCCAAGGACCCGATGCTGAACCGGGCCCTGCGCGAGACGTACCCGCCCGGCTCCACCTTCAAGGTGGTCACCGCCGCGGCGGCGCTGGAGAACGACCTCTACCCGGACGCCGACACCAAGACCGACTCGCCCCAGCCGTGGATCATGCCCGGAACCACCACCGAGCTGAAGAACGAGGGCAGCATCCGCTGCAAGAACGTCGACATGCGCGAGGCGCTGCGGATCTCCTGCAACACCGTCTTCGGCAAGATGGGCGCCCAGCTCGGCCAGGACAAGATGCGCGCGGAGGCGGAGAAGTTCGGCTTCAACGCCGAGCAGTTCACCCCGGTCCGCTCCAGCGCCTCGGTGTTCTCCAAGGACCTCAACCCCTCGCAGACCGCGCTGTCCTCCATCGGCCAGTACAACACCGCCGCCACCCCGCTGCAGATGGCCATGGTCGCCTCGGCGGTCGCCAACGACGGCAAGCTGATGAAGCCGTACATGGTCGACACGCTGCAGTCCCCCGGTCTCGACCCGGTCGCCAAGACCGAGCCGGAGGAGCTGAGCCGGCCGATGTCGCCGAGGAACGCGCAGATCCTCCAGTCGATGATGGAGACCGTCGTCAAGGAGGGCACCGGAACCAACGCGCAGATCCCCGGCGTCAAGGTGGGTGGCAAGACGGGCACCGCCCAGCACGGCATCAAGAACAGCGAGAACCCCTACGCCTGGTTCATCTCCTACGCGAAGCTCCCCGACGGCAGCTCGCCGGTCGCGGTCGCGGTGGTCATCGAGGACGAGAACGCCAACCGCGACGACATCTCCGGCGGCGGCCTCGCGGCGCCGATCGCCAAGAGCGTGATGGAGGCGGTCATCAAGACCAAGAAGTGACCATCGTCACGTCACCTACACATCACCGCACGTTGCGGTACCGGTCCTGTATCGGGTGACGGGCTCGGCCAGGTCACAACAGCGGAGCCGGGTACGGTATGCCCGGACAGCAGCCTCCGGCCGCACCAGCGTGCCGGTCGGGACCGATGGAGAGGGCTGGTAGGTAGCTATGGAGGAGCCGCGTCGCCTCGGCGGCCGGTACGAGCTGGGCCAGGTGCTCGGCCGTGGTGGCATGGCCGAGGTGTACCTCGCCCACGACACCCGGCTCGGCCGCACCGTGGCGGTGAAGACGCTGCGCGCGGATCTCGCACGCGACCCCACCTTCCAGGCCCGGTTCCGCCGGGAGGCCCAGTCGGCCGCCTCGCTCAACCACCCCGCGATCGTCGCGGTCTACGACACGGGCGAGGACTACATCGACGGGGTCTCGATCCCGTACATCGTCATGGAGTACGTCGACGGCTCCACGCTGCGCGAGCTGCTGCACTCGGGCCGCAAGCTGCTGCCCGAGCGCGCCATGGAGATGACCGTCGGCATCCTCCAGGGCCTGGAGTACGCGCACCGCAACGGCATCGTGCACCGCGACATCAAGCCGGCCAACGTCATGCTCACCCGCAACGGCCAGGTCAAGGTGATGGACTTCGGCATCGCCCGCGCCATGGGCGACTCCGGTATGACGATGACGCAGACCGCGGCCGTCATCGGCACCGCCCAGTACCTCTCCCCCGAGCAGGCCAAGGGCGAGCAGGTGGACGCCCGCTCGGACCTGTACTCCACGGGCTGCCTGCTCTACGAGCTGCTGACGGTCCGCCCGCCGTTCGTCGGCGACTCCCCGGTCGCGGTCGCCTACCAGCACGTCCGCGAGGACCCGCAGCCGCCGAGCGTCTTCGACCCGGAGATCACGCCCGGGATGGACGCGATCGTGCTGCGGGCGCTGGTGAAGGACCCGAACTACCGCTACCAGTCGGCCGACGAGATGCGCGCCGACATCGAGGCCTGCCTCGACGGCCAGCCGGTCGGCGCCACCGCGGCGATGGGCTCGGTCGGCTACGGCGGCGGCTACCCCGACGACCAGCCGACCACCGCGCTGCGCTCCGAGCCCGGAGCGGGCGCCACCACCATGCTGCCGCCGATGAACCCGGACGACGGCGGCTACGGCTACGACGACCGCCCCGACCGGCGCCGCCAGCGGAAGAACAACACCTCGACGATCCTGCTGGCCGTCGCGGCCGTGCTGGTCCTGATCGGCGCGATCCTGATCGGGAAGTGGGCGGTCGGCGGCAACGGAGGCGTCGGCAACGGCACCGTTGCGGTGCCGCAGTTCGTGGGCAAGAGCGAGGCCGACGCGCAGAAGCAGGCCGCCAACTCCGACCTGAAGCTGAACGTCACCCGCAAGCCGTGCGAGGACCAGGCCAAGGGCGACGTCTGCTCGCAGGACCCCGCGTTCAAGAAGGAAGTCGACAAGGGCACCACGGTCAACGTGGTCGTGTCCACCGGAGCCCCCCAGGTCGACGTGCTGGACGTCAAGGGCCTGGACTTCGACAAGGCGAGGTCCGACCTGGAGGCGAAGGGCTTCAAGGTCGAGAGGAAGACCGAGGAGTCCGACCGGACCCCGAACGTCGTCATCGACCAGGACCCCAAGGGCGGCACCGAACGCGACAAGGGCTCGACGGTCACCCTGACGGTGGCCGTGGCTCCGGCCCAGGTCCCCGTCCCCGACCTGTCGGGCAAGACCCCGCAGCAGGCGCAGGACCTCCTGGAGCAGGCGGGCCTGAAGCTCGGCAGCACGCAGGAGGAGGAGTCCGACGCCCAGCCCGACGGCACCGTCTTCTGGCAGAGCTTCCAGCCGGACCAGAAGGTCGACCCCGGCACCACCGTCAACGTGAAGGTCGCCAAGGCCGCGCAGAAGGCGAGGATGCCGAAGGTCAAGGGCGGCACGCTGGCGGTCGCCCGGCAGAAGCTGGCACAGCGCGGCTTCACCAACGTCCAGGTGGCGCCGGGCAACCCCGGCGACGACAACGCCATCGTCACCGGCCAGAACCCCCAGCCCGGGGACGAGTTCGACGACCCGGCGAACACCCCGGTCGTGCTGAACACGATCAGCTTCGGCGGGAACAACAACGGCGGCGGCATCTTCGGCGGCGCCTCGGGCTGACCGGCGGCGCCGGTCCCGGTCCCGGACGACGAGAGGGCCCCGCAGGGTGCGACTCCCTGCGGGGCCCTCTCGCGTCGCTCCCGGTTCCCGGGGGTGTCGTTCGTTCCGCCGCTACCGGCGTCGCCCCCCGGGGTGGTCCGCGTCGCCCCCCCCGGGGTGGTCCGCGTCGCCCCCCGGGGTTTCTCAGCGGTGCTCCCCGGGCGGCGGTTTCCCGGGGCCCGCGGTCGCGGATCGCCGGGGGGTCAGCGCAGTTCCTTCGGCGGTGTCCGGGCGCCGTCCACCTTCTCCACCCGGTCCAGCTCCCCCCACACCACGTACCGGTAGCGGCTCGTGTAGACGGGGGTGCAGGTGGTCAGGGTGATGTAGTGGCCGGCCTCGCTGCGGCCGGACTCCCGGGGGATCCGGTCGATGACGTCGACGTTGTACTTCGAGGTCTCCGGCAGGATCGCGTAGACCTTGTAGACGTACCACCGGTCCTTCGTCTCGAAGACGATCGGGTCGCCCTTCTCCAGCCTGTCGATGTTGTGGAACTTCGCGCCGTGGCCGTCGCGGTGGGCGGCGAGGGTGAAGTTGCCCTTCTTGCCCGAGGTGGGCAGCACCGCCTTGACCGGCTCGGTGTAGTACCCGGCGACACCGTCGTTGAGGACCGCCGCCGAGGTGCCCTTCTCGACCAGGACCTCGCCGCCGCCCATCGCGGGGACGTGCAGGAAGCCGATGCCCTTGCCGGTGTCCAGCGCCCCGGGACCGGTGGCCTTGCCGCTGCCGTCCGAGCCGGCTCCCCCGCCGGTGCCGCCGCCCTGGGCCCACTGCCGTCGCACCTTGTCCGCCTGCCGGTCGGCGGCGCGGTCGGCGATGACGTTCGTCCACCACAGCGAGTAGACGACGAACAGGCCGAGCACCAGGCCGACGGTGATGAGGAGTTCCCCGAGGAGGCTCACCGCCGCCGCGATCCCGCCCCCGGAGCCGCCGCGCCCGCGCCGGTGCGGGCGGGTGGCGGCGCGGGCGGGGTCGGAGTGCTCTGCGGTGTCGTCGGCGGTCGCTGCCACTGTGTCCTCTGCCTCTAGCCCTTAACTGACGAGCGCATCCGGCTTGCCCTTGCTGCGCGGCCGTTCCTCGACCATCTTGCCCCAGACGATCAAGCGGTACTTGCTGGTGAACTCCGGCGTACAGGTGGTGAGGGTGATGTAGCGGCCGGGAGCGGTGAATCCGGACCCCTTGGGGATCGGGTTCAGCACCGCCGTGTTGCTGGGCGGCGTCATCGGGAGCGTCGACGTCACCTTGTAGACGTAGTACGTGTCCTGCGTCTCGACGACGACCGGGTCGCCGGGCTTGAGCCGGTTGATGTAGCGGAACGGTTCGCCGTGGGTGTTGCGGTGGCCCGCGAGCCCGAAGTTGCCCGTCTTCGCGTCGGGCATCGCCGTCTTGATCGAGCCCTCGCCGTAGTGGCCGACCATGCCCTTGTCGAGGACCCGGTGCTTGCTGGTGCCCTCGGCGATCGGCACCACCACGTCCAGCTTCGGTATGTGCAGGATGGCGAAGCCCTGACCGGGCTGGAAGGTGCCCGGGTTGCGCTTGCCGTCCGCCCAGTCCTGCTGGAGGTTGCTGGCCTCCTTGCCGGCCTGCGCGTGCGCCCGCACGTTGGTCCACCAGAGCTGGTAGGTGACGAACAGGAGCATCAGCACACCGATGGTGATGAACACCTCGCCGATGGCCCGGCTGGCCACGACGGCCGGACCGGGCTTGCGCGCCCGGGCCAGCCGGCGGGCCTCCACCCGGGACAGCGGGGCCCGCGGCGCCTGCTGCTCCGCACCCGCGTCCCGCGCGGCCCCGGCCGGCAGGCCCCCGGTCCGCCGGCTCCCGGCCTGCGCGGCAGCGCCGCCGCGACGCCCGCGACGGCGCTTGGCGGCCTTTCTGCGGGCCGCGCGACCGCCGGGCGCGGGCGAGGTGCCTCCAGAGGCTGCGGAGGCCTCTGAGGCGTAGCTACGGCTTCCGACGTACCCGGGGATGCGCAGGGCGACCGTCGCGTCGTCGCCCGGCACGTACCCGCCGGAGCCTCCCGTGTCGCGGTCGTCCCCCGGCACGGCCCGTCCGTCGTCACCCTCCCGGTGGTGCCCCTCGCCTCCCCGCGCGTCCGTGCCGGAGGGCCGCTCCTCGAACGTGCCGGACTCCCCGTACCCGCCGGACCCCTCGTACGTGCCCCCGTGCCCGCCCCCGTACGCACCGGCGCCGCCGCGCGTGCCGGGCCCCCCGTACCCGCCGGACTCCCCGTACGCCTGCTGCCCGTACGAGGAGTCCGACTCGCGCTCGGGGCGCAGCGCGGTCACGCCGTGGCCCTGCCCACCACCGGGGCGAGCCCCGCCGACCTCGCCACGGCGCCGCGGTCGCCGCACTCCTCCAGCCAGTTGGCCAGCATGCGGTGCCCGTGCTCGGTCAGCACCGACTCGGGGTGGAACTGGACGCCCTCCACCGGCAGCTCGCGGTGGCGCAGCCCCATGATGATCCCGTCCTGGGTGCGTGCCGTGACCTCCAGCTCGGCCGGGACGGTCAGCGGCTCCGCGGCCAGCGAGTGGTAGCGGGTCGCGGTGAAGGGGGAGGGCAGGCCGGCGAAGACGCCCCGCCCGCCGTGCTCGACCAGGGAGGTCTTGCCGTGCAGCAGCTCGGGCGCACGGTCCACGACGCCGCCGTAGGCCACCTGCATCGACTGCATGCCGAGGCACACGCCGAAGACCGGGACCCCGCTGGCCGCGCAGTGGCGGACCATGTCGACACAGACGCCCGCCTGCTCCGGCTTGCCCGGGCCCGGGGAGAGCAGGACGCCGTCGAAGCCGTCGTTCGCGTGCGCCGTCGACACCTCGTCGTTGCGCAGCACCTCGCACTCGGCGCCGAGCTGGTAGAGGTACTGGACCAGGTTGAAGACGAAGCTGTCGTAGTTGTCGACGACGAGGATGCGCGCGCTCACTGGTTGTCCACCGTCACATCGTTGAAGGGAAGCAGCGGTTCGGCCCACGGGAAGACGTACTGGAAGAGGACGTAGACCACGGCCAGGACCAGCACGATCGAGATCAGCACCCGCAGCCACGCGTTTCCCGGCAGATGCCGCCAGATCCAGCCGTACATGCCGTCCCTTCCGTCGCTCACGGCACCGGACTCACGCCGTACCGCCACCAGACTAACGGCGCGGCACCTCCGGTTCGCCTGCGTCCAGCAGGCTGGGTGGAGGCCGCGTGCGCCCGGTCGGCCGACGTCCGCGGCCCCGTTCCGGGGCGCGGGTGGTCAGCACGGAGCAGCGGCCCGGAGCCCCGCACCCCGGTGTACGTGCCACAGCCTCGATCACCTCAATGTCCGCGGGCACGGTCTTGAACGGGCTTTTGTCGAGCCGATACGTGAACCGGGCGGTCCCGGAGCCTGCACCGGGCGATCCGCGGATGAGCACCGGGCGGTCCCGCAAGTGAGGAGCATCGCGTCGGCGCACCGAGTCGGCGCACCGTGTCGCCGCGCCGCGGCCCCGGGATCCTCCGCACCGGCATGTTCCACGTGAAACCGGGGCGCGGCAGTCCGTCCTCCGGTCGGCGTTTCGCACCCGCCCGGAACGGCCCCCGGGCTCTCGGAGCGTCATCACCGGAGCCGAGGGCGCGGCGGCCTGCCTGCGGGTGCGCTCAGCCGGCCGGTTTCGCGTAGTGCAGGTCGACCGTGCCCGAGTAGCCCGGCATGGTCACCGTTCCGTCGTCGGCGACCTTCCAGCCCAGTCCGTACACGTTCACGTACACCATGTAGTTCTGGATCGCCGCGGAGTCCGCGAGGGCCTGCTTCAGCTTCTTCGGGTCGCCGACGGCCTGGATCCGGTACGGCGGCGAGTAGACGCGGCCCTGGAGGATCAGCGTGTTGCCGACGCAGCGCACGGCGCTGGTGGAGATCAACCGCTGGTCCATGACCTTGATCCCTCGGGCACCGCCCTGCCAGAGGGCGTTCACCACGGCCTGCAGGTCCTGCTGGTGGATGACCAGGTAGTCGGGCTGGGGCTCGGGGTATCCGGGCAGTTTGGCGGTGGCGTCCGGGGGAGCGTCGTCCAGCGTGACGGTGATCGCCTTGCCGCTGATCTCCTGGGTGCCGGCACGGTTCGCCAGGTCGGCGAGCTTCTCGCGGGTGGCCTTGGTGCCGTCGTCCGTGCTGCTGTCGCCCTCCTCGGCCAGGCCCTCGATCTCGTTGCGCAGGACGGAGTTGGAGTCGTCGAGCTCCTTGTTCTTGCGGCTGCGCTCCTGGATCAGGTCGGACAGCTTGAGCATGGACGAGTCGGTGCGGATGTTGGTGCCCTTGGCCGTGTTGAAGCTGGTGAAGAAGATCAGCCCCGCCAGTGCGAAGACGGCCACGGTGAGGATGCGCACAGGACGGAAACGGTTCCGGTGCCCGGCACTGGATTCGGTCCCGGGGGAGTCGGCAGAATTGCTCAACGTACCCTTATCTCCTTCGGCGCCTCGGAAGCACTACGCTAACGGACGCCCGGGGGAGCGCTCAGAGTCACCTTGCAGTCCACTTGTACGCTGCTCCGAGCCCGACCCAGTTCCCTGCGCGGCCACGCAGCGCATCGACAGGAGAGACCCTCGTGCCGAAGTCACGTATCCGCAAGAAGGCCGACTACACGCCGCCGCCGTCGAAGCAGGCGGCAGCCGTCAAGCTCAGCAACCGCGGCTGGGTCGCGCCCGTCATGCTGGCCCTGTTCCTCCTCGGCCTGGCCTGGATCGTCGTCTTCTATGTGACGGACGGCTCACTGCCCGTCGACGCCCTGGACAACTGGAACATCGTGGTCGGGTTCGGCTTCATCGCCGCCGGATTCGGCGTCTCCACGCAGTGGAAGTAGCGGCGAACCGGCGGTGAACCGAGCCCTGCCCAGGGCTATCCGCTGAGTTATCCACAGGCTGAGGAAATATCCACAGGCCACCTGGGGAAAAGAAACGACGATCTGTGGATAACCCGTCGGGTGTTGACGCCGGTACGACTGGCACACCGGCCCCCGCAAGACTGTTCGCCCCCTGCCCGACCTGCGAAAACTCGGTTCGGCGACAGGGGGCACAGTTGTTCCCGCACCCTGTGCACAAGATCCGGTACCCACTGTGGAAAAGCTGCGACTCAGGTGAGCTGAGCCGTCCTCACCAGGATCATCACCAGCACCACGGCGAGAACGAGCGCGCTGGTGCCGTACTGCACCAGCGCGCGGCGCTCCCGCGGGGCGTGCACCATCGCGTACCCCATGACCACACCCGCCACCAGGCCGCCGATGTGGGCCTGCCAGGCGATGTTGCCCCAGCTGAAGGTGAAGATGAGGTTGATCACCAGCAGAGCGACGATCGGCCGCATGTCGTAGCGCAGCCGGCGCACCAGCACCGCAGTGGCTCCGAACAGCCCGAAGATCGCGCCCGAGGCCCCCAGTGAGGCCGAGCCGGGGCCGGCCAGCAGGTAGGTCAGGGCGCCGCCGGCAAGGCCCGAGACGAAGTACAGCACGAGGTAGCGGACCCGGCCGAGGGCCGCTTCCAGGGGGCCGCCGAGCCACCACAGGGCGAGCATGTTGAAGGCGATGTGCCAGACGGCCTGGTGGGCGAACATCGAGGTCAGCAGGCGATACCACTCGCCCTCCGCGACACCCTCGGTGGCCCTGAACGGGGCCGGCGGCCACTGGCCGATCAGCACCAGCCGGTCCACCAGTGACGGCCGGATCTGGAGGGCGATGAAGACCGCCACGTTGATCCCGATCAGGATCTTGGTGACCAGGCGGGGATCGTCGCTGACCACGCCGCCGGCGATGGTGCGGGGCCGGCTCGCCGAGGGGGCCGGACCGCCCCCGTCGGCACCGCGCGCGCAGTCGGGGCACTGGAAGCCCACGGAGGCGTTGACCATGCACTCGGGGCAGATCGGACGGTCGCAGCGGGTGCAGCGGATCCCCGTCTCGCGGTCGGGATGGCGGTAGCAGCCGGGCAGGCCGTCCCGGGCTTCCTGCCGGCTGCCTGGTGCCTGGTCCATCGGGTCCCCTCGATCGTCGTGGGCACGGCCTTCGCCCCGCTCTTCCTTACGGACGAGCGGGGCGAAAGGTTCCCGGCCCGAGGTACGTGCGCGGTGGCGCCGGAGCCGGCACGGCCGGTGGCCGACGCCGCCGCCGGTACCTCAGGCCCTGCGCTCCACCTCGACCGACTCGATGACGACTTCGTCGTGCGGCCGGTCGGTACGGGGGTTGGTCGGGAGGGCCGCGATGGCGTCGACGACCTTCTGACCGGCCGCGCCGGTGACCTCGCCGAAGATCGTGTGCTTGCGGTTCAGCCAGGTCGTCGGGGAGAGGGTGATGAAGAACTGGGAACCGTTGGTACCGGGGCCGGCGTTGGCCATGGCCAGCAGGTACGGCTTGTTGAAGGACAGGTCCGGGTGGAACTCGTCCTTGAACTGGTAGCCCGGACCGCCCGTGCCGTTGCCCAGCGGATCGCCGCCCTGGATCATGAACCCGCTGATCACCCGGTGGAAGACCGTGCCGTCGTACAGCCTGACGGTGGTCCGCTCACCCGTGCTGGGATCGGTCCATTCCCGCTCGCCCCGGGCGAGCTCCACGAAGTTGCTGACCGTCTGCGGGGCGTGGTTCTCGAAGAGCCGGACCTCGATGTCACCGCGGTTGGTCTTCAGGGTGGCGTAGAGCTGCTCGGCCACGATCTGCCTTCCGTCGTCCTGTCGTGCCCCCAGATCCTCCCACGCCTCGTGCCCCGGAGAAGGGAAGCGGGACACGGAGCAGGAAGCGCGAGGCGAAGCCGGGGGAATCCGCCCGTGTCGGGGGCGCGCGGCGGCGTTCGGTGGCATTGTCGACGGCAGGGCCCGGTGCCCCGCCCCCGTCCGGAGCCGAACGGGGGACCGGCGGCGTTCCACCGGGGGTACCCGGGCACCCGGATGCCCGTTCCCGCGTGCCCGGGAGCAGGCGGCGGGGCATGATCCGCAGAAGGGTGGAAAGTCGAAAAAACACCGTACGCCACCGAGGAGGAGGAACCCGTGACCCGCATCGACAGCGTGCGCGCCGCGACCGGCTCGGCGAGGGACAGCGTGCTGCACGCCGCGGAAGTGGTGGCGCCCTACGCCGACACGGCCAAGGAAAGGGCCGCACACTACGCACACGAGGCACGCGTACGGCTCGCGCCCCGCGTGACGCAGGCCGCCGACCAGGCCCGCGTCCAGTACGGCGCCTACGTCGCCCCGCGGCTGGACCAGGCCCGGACGCATGTACCGCCGAAAGTCGACCTGGCCGCGCACGAGGCGGCCGTCCGCACCCGCGTCGCGGCCCGACAGGCCGCCGAGTACTCCCGGCAGGCCGCCGAGTACTCCCGGCCGGTGATCGAGCAGGCGGTGGCCGCGGCCGGCCCCGTCAAGGAGGAGGCGACCGCGCGCAGTGCCGCCGCACTGGCCGCGCTGCGCAGCCAGGTGACCGCCGCGGAGATCCAGAAGCTGGCCCGCAAGCACGAGCGGCGGGCGCGAGCCGGCCACGCCGTGAAGGTCGCGGGCATGCTGGGTCTGGTCGCCGGATGTGCCTTCGCCGCGTGGAAGTGGTGGGACAGGCAGGCCAATCCCGACTGGCTGGTCGAACCGCCCGCCGCCACCGAGGTGTCCGAGTCCGCCCGGCTGACCTCGGTGGACGGCAGTGGCAGGGCCGACCTCGACCCCGAGGTCGAGGCGAAGCAGGCCGAGGACGAGGCCGCGAAGCGCGACGAGCAGGGCTGAGTGGACCGGCTCCGCCCGCGGGGGCGGGAGACCTTCGGGTCTCCCGCCCCCGCGGCCGGTCCGGGCGCTCCCTCCCCCGGACCGCCCGGATCCGGACCCGCCCTTCGGGACGCCGGCCCGCGCGGCCCGACCGGCCACCGGCCCGGCGCCCCTCGCGCGGTCAGGGCGAGGGGAACTGCGCCGCCACGAATCTGTCGAAGAGCCGGTCGGGCAGCAGCCGGCGCGCGCCCAGGGCCCCGTGCGCCAGAGTGCCGACCGGGAACCGCGCCCGGGGCCTGCGCGACGCCACCGCCCGCTCGATCACCGCGGCCACCGCCTCCGCGGAGACGGCGAACCGGCCGGCGGCCGTGCGGCCCTCGTGGACGTCGACGGCCCAGTTCGCCAGCGTCTCGTAGAACTCCCGGTAGGCGGAGTCGGGACGGCCGGCGAACTGCCCCATCGCCGTGGCGAAGAACCGCGTGCGGACGGTGGCCGGCTCGATCAGGCTGACCCGGACGCCGAACGGCGCCACCTCCGCGCGCAGGGAGTCGCTGAACGCCTCGAGCGCGTGCTTGGTCGCCTGGTAGAGGCCGCCACCGGGCGGCGAGAACCGTCCGAGTACGGACGAGATGTTGACGATCCGCCCGGAGCGCTGCTCCCGCATGCGCGGCAGCACCAGTTGCGTGAGTCGCATCGGCCCGAAGACATTGGTCTCGAAGGACGCTCGGGCGGAACTCAGCGGAATGTCCTCGACGGCACCGTGTACGCCGCTGCCGGCGTTGTTGACGAGGATGCCGACGGCACCGTGTTCGGCGTTGACCTGCTCGACCGCGGCGGTCATCGACTCCTCGTCGGTGACGTCCAGGCGCATGGTCCTGATCCCGTTCGCGGCCAGTTCCCCGAGGGTGCCGGCGTCTCGGGCGGTCGCGTAGACCGGCAGGCCGCTGCGGTGCAGCCGCAGGGCGGTGGCCCGGCCGATCCCGCTCGAACACCCGGTGACGAGAGCGGCTCGTGACGACGCCATCAGCAACTTCCCTTCTCCCTGACGGAGTTCGTAGGACGCGAGGTGCGCCGGAGGGCGGGCGGTGCGCCGGAGGGCGGGCGGTGGGCTCGGCGGATACCGGCTCCCGCAGGGCCGGTCCGTCCCGGCCGTCCCTCCCGGGGTGCCCCGGGAGGGACCGGATTCCCGTTCACCGGGCCGGACGGGCCGGGTCCCGGTGGAGGAGGCGGTACGCGCCGGCGTAGTAGAGCAGCGCGTCGTCGTCACCGCCACAGCCGAGGTCCCGGACCTCTCCGACGAAGATGGAGTGGTCGCCGCCGTCGTGCACGGCCGCCAGCGAACACTCGAACCAGGCCAGGGCGCCTCGGATGACCGGGGCGCCGGTGTTCGGCCCGGCGACCGCGTCGACCGCCGCGAACTCCTTCTCGCCCCGGGGACGCGTCCGGTCCGCGAAGTGCCGGGCCACCGCCTCCTGATCCGCCGACAGCACGGAGACGGCGAAAGCGCCGTGCTCCTCGATGACCCGGTGCATCGACGCACTCCGCATCACACACACCAGGATCAGCGGCGGGGAGAGGGAGACCGAGGTGAAGGAGTTCGCGGTCATACCGCGTGGATCCTCGCGCCCCGCCGTGAGCACGGTGATCCCGGTCGCGAAACGGCCGAAGATCTTGCGGAGCTCGTCCGGGCCCGGGCGGTCCCCGTGCGCGGCCGGAGCCGGCACACGGCGCACCACATCGCTCGCCGTCATCCGCGCTCAGCCCTTGCCGGCCAGAGCCGGTGCCGTGCCCGCGTACCCGGCCGCGCCCACCGGTGAGCGCGGGGAGCCCCCGGGGCCGCCGGCCCGGACCGAGTAGCGGCTCAGCGCCCTGCGCAGCGGCTCCGGCACCTGGGTGGGCACCGTCGAGGCGTTCGGACCGCGCATGCACGCCACCCGCTGCCGTCCCCTCGCGACGAGATCCTCCAGGCCCTCCCGCACCCGCACGTAGTCGAAGGCGAACTCGATCTGCGTCTGGGTGAGGTCGACCAGCCGCATGCGGATCGACAGCTCGTCGAAGGCCGTGATCTCCGACAGGAACTCGCAGTCCACCTTGAGGGTGAACAGCTTCAGGTCGCCCTGGAGGTCCACGATCACGTCCGGGGCGTGCTGCTGGAGGAACATCTCCCGGCAGCGGCCCTGCCATCGCAGGTAGTTGACGTAGTACACGTTGCCGACCAGGTTGGTCTCCTCGAAACCGACCACATGCCGGTATTCGTAGTACTCCTTCACTTCAGCCCCTCACTCTCACTCGTTTCCATGGAAACCGTGAACACCACCGGTCGCCCGACCCCGTCCAAGGTCGTCGCGAAGGAGGCGATCCGGGAGAAGCCGGCCCGCAGCACCGCCCAGGTGCCGTCCTGCCCGGGCACCGGCGCGTCGGCCGTGACGGCGACCCGGGCCTGCCCGGCCTTGCGCAGGCACTCGATCGCGCCCCAGACCCGGGTGGCCGCCAGGGAGAGGTCCTCACCCCGCTCGGTGGCGAGCAGATCCGCCAGTGCCACCCCCTCGGCGCCCAGCAGGTCGCGCCATTCGCGGTCCGAGCGCGGCTCGACCACCTCCACGTCGCAGCCGACGGGACGGTCCCCGGCCACGGCGAAGGTGACGCCGGCTCCGTGGGCCGCCGAGACATGGCCGCCGGCAGCGATCGGTTTCCCGTCCGGGCGGTAGGCCACCTCGGTCTCGGCGCCCAGCGCCCAGCTCAGCGCCTTGGCCGTACGGGCCCGCCGGGCCCCCCGGCCGGCGGGCGCGGCTCCGTCGTCCGGGAACACGGCCGCACGCAGTCCCGCCCCCAGCGCCGGTTCGACGTTCCGTTCCAGGTACGTGGTGAGCAGTGCCGGACGCCACGGCCCCTTGAGGTTCCGCTTCCGCACGGCGTGCAGCGTCAGCCCCTCCCAGCGCTCGACGAGCGCCCCGCCGGGGTCGCGGACGTCGAGGTCGTAGAGGTAGGTGTCGCCGTCCCGCGACACCTCGCGCGCGTGCAGGGTCACCTCCTCCAGCGACCGCGCCCGTCCCGGGTCGGCCAGCCAGAGGCGCCGGACCGAGACCGGCAGCAGCGTCGCGTCGGGCACGCAGCTCTGGATCGAGTGCATCAGCGCATCACGTGTTCCCGGATCCGCCAGGACGAGCCCGGCCGGATGGAACGCGCCGAACCAGTCACCGCGCGCCCGGTTCGAGATCCGTGCCGTGCAGCTGCGGGCGGCGAGCTGCCGGTACTCCAGCAGTCGCCGGAACCGGTCGCCCTGGAACAGAACCGAGCCGTAGAGGGCCTCGGCCGGATCCAGCGGGACCTCCGGCCGCTCCGCGTCCGGACCCGCCGCGGCCTCCGCGGGCCTGCTCAGGTCGTACCGGAGGGTGGCGCGGAAGTGATCGGCCTGGAATCCCGTCTCGCTCGAGCGGAGAGCCGCGCGGACGGTGTCCGGGCCGTCCGCGAGGACGGCCACGCGCACGGTGGTGTGACCGTCGACCGGGACCACGACAGGACGCAGGAACTCCACGTCGGTCAGCACGGGTGCGCCGGTCCGCCCGGTGAGCGCCGAGGCGGTCTGGGCCATCGCCTCCATGCCGAGGACCGCCGGGAACAGCAGGTCGCCGTTGAGTTCGTGGTCGGCGAGATACGGATCGTCACCGGCGGAGAGGTCCGCGTCGACGACGAGTTCGATGCCCGGGTAGTGGATCCGGGGCCGTTCGAGGAAACGCAGCAGCGGCAGTTCCCGGTGGTCGGGCGTGATCGTCGGCAGGCCGGCCGCGCGCCCCATCACCACCACCGCGCCCGGGGTCCGCTCGTCGGCGACGAGCGCCTTGAGCACGGCCACGCCGTCGGCCACCGGGATCGGCGATATGCCGTCCCGCATGAGCGCCTCGAGCACGCCGAGCCGTTCGCCCATCCCGGAACCGGCCCACACCGACCACTCCATGGCGATGCACCGGCAGTCCGGGTGGCCGTCCGCGTAGCGGAGGGTCAGGTCGGTCAGCCAGTCGTTGGCGGTCGCGTAGTCGGCCTCGCCGCGCAGGCCGGCCCGGCCGATGATGCTTCCGAAGGTCACCAGCAACTTCAGCGGGGTGTCCTCCACGGCCGCCAGCACCGCCCGCAGCCCGTCCACCTTGGGCGCCAGGGTCCGGCGGAACGTCTCGTCGTCGAGACCGGCGAGCGACTGCGGCTCGTTGCGGCCGGCGCCGTGCAGGACCGCGGTGACCGGACCCAGTGTGCGCCGGGTCTCCTGGACCGCGGCCTTCACCTCGTCGGCGGCCGTCACGTCGGCCCGGATGTACCGATGGCGCACACCGGCTGCCCGGAAGCGCTCCAGATTGCGCGCCAGTTCCGGGTCGGCGTCCGGATCGGAGCGCCCGAGCAGTGCGAGCCCGGTGCCCGTGTCCCGGGCCAGGGCCAGAGCGGCCTCGGCCGTGATGCCCTTGCCGCCACCGGTCACCAGCAGGACGTCGCCGTCCCCCAGTGCGGCCGCTGCCGACGCGGAGGCGGAGACCTCGGTCGCCAGGGGGCGCAGCACGGGGACCGCACGCCGGCCGGCGCCGTCGTACCAGACCTCGGCGAAGCCGTCCGTCGCCGCGACGTCCGCGACCACCCGGTCGGCGATGCTCGCGGCGCGGTCCTCCGACACGAGGTCCGAGGTGGGCAGCACCACGACCGTCGACGTGATCCGGGGCGCCTCCAGGTGCAGGGTCTTCACCAGGCCGGCGGCACCGCGCCGCCCGCCGACCGCGACCATGCGGACCGGCTCGCCGCCCGCCCGGGCCAGCGCGGCCTGCGCCGAGGCCAACAGCAGCGGCACGTGCTCCTCGTCGGCCTCCGGCGGAAGGCAGAGCAGGACGCCGTCGCCGAGCCCGGCCCCGGACAGCCGGGAGGCGAGCAGCTCGGCCAGGGGGTGGCCGCCCGGCGCGAACACCTCCCAACCGGCCGGCTCGTGCTCCGACGCCACGGCCTTCGGGAGGGCCGTGGGCACCAGGTCCACGGCGAAGGGCCGGACCCACGGCGCGATGCCCGCGACCTCCTCCCGCTCCCCGTCACCCGGGAGCGAGGTCGCCGCGAGTTCGTCGAGCATCGCCGCCAGCTCGGCGAGCGTGGAGGTGGCGTAGGCCGAGGTGGCGAGCACCGCGGTGACGCCCTGTTCCTGGGCCGCCTGGGTGACGATCTGGCCGACGGTGATCGAGCTCAGGTGGAGTTCGTCGATGGGGTTGCTGTCGGCGCCCACCGTGTCCAGCGGCAACTCCGCCCGCTCGGCGGCCAGGCGCCGCAGGACGGTCAGCGTGTCGGCACCCGGCGCGCCCTCGGCCTGGGGCGCCACCTGCGCCGCGGGTTCCGCGGCGGCGTGCGCGGGTACCTCGAAGCCGCCCTCCGGGGCGGACTCGCAGGGGCTGGCGAGGAAGGAGAACTCCTTGTCCAGGGGCAGCGGCTTCACATAGCGGTCGGCGAAGAGCTCCGCGTGCCGTACGGGAGCGCCCAGCACGAACGCCGCCGCGACCGCGGTGAACAGGCCGGCCAGGGACGGGCTGTCGGACTCCAGGGACACCGCGGGGACCGAGGGCGCGATCTGCTCGGCCAGCCCGCGCAGGATCCGCCCCGGCCCGACCTCGACGAAGAGATCGGCGTCGGCGGCGAGCTTCTCGACGGCCTCGCTGAACCGCACCGGGTCCAGGACCTGCCGGGTCAGCAGTGCGGGCACGTCGGTGTCCGCGGGCAGCGGGGCGCCGGTGACCGTCGACACCATGGTGCGGTCGAGCGGGCCGAACGACCGGGAGGCCAGATGGGAGCGGAACGCCTCCGCGGCGGGCGCGACGGCCGGTGAGTGGAACGCGTGCGAGACCGGGATCCGGGTCGCGCCGACACCGCGCGCCCGGGCCCTGGCCATCACCGACTCCACCGCGGCGGCGGGTCCGCTCAGCACGGTCTGGGTGGGGCTGTTCAGTCCCGCCACCACCACGGGGTCACCGCCGATGAGGGCGCGGGCCTCGTCGGCGGAGGCGGCGATACCCGCCATGGCGCCGCCGCCGGCACTGGCCCGGCCCATGATCTGCCCGCGGGCGGCCGCCACCGCCAGCAGCGCCTCCTCGTCCATGGCGCCGGCCCAGTGCAGGGCGGTCAGCTCGCCGAGGCTGTGGCCGGCGGCCCCGACCGCCTCGACGCCGAGCTGCGACAGCACCCGCAGCCCGGCGACCGAGCCCGCGACGATGCGGGGTTGGGCGACCGCCGTGGCGACCTGGTCTCCGGTCGTCGGCAGGCGCAGCTCCCGGTACAGGTCCTCGGCGGTGGTGAACCGCCGGGCCAGTGCGCCTCCGTCCGCTCTGCGCCCCGCCCCCTGTCCGGGGAAGAGGAAGGCGATCCGCGGCCGGTCGGCGGACCCGCCGAGGAACACGCCGCCGACGGGGTCGAGGACCTCGCGGGCCCCGCCGTCGAGCAGCGTGAGGAGTCGGCTGAGGCGGGCCTCCGCCTCCTGGGGGGAACGCGCGACGATCGCCGCCCGGACCGGGCGGCCGTCAAGTCCGGCGGCGAGGGTGGCGGCGAGGTCGCCGAGTTCGGCGAAGGACGTCTTCGGCACCATCGAGAGCAGGTGGCCGACGCGGTCGCGCAGCTCGGAGGTGCCCGCGGCGTCCAGGAGCAGGAGTTCGGAGTCCTGACGGGAGCGGACCAGCCGCCGGACCGTGGACCCGAGACCGCTGCGGCGCACGCCGTCCGCGTGTTCGACGACGAGGTGGGCGTTGATGCCTCCGAAACCCATCGAGGAGACACCCGCACGGACCGGGGCGCCCTCCGGCCACAGTTCGGCGGTGTCGGGAACCCGCAGCGCGGGGGCGTCGCCGGCGAGGACGGGATGCCGCTGGTGGTGGCCGGTGGCCGGCGGGATGATCTGGTGCCGCACGGAGAGGATCGCCTTGATGAGGCCGGCGACCCCGGCGGCACCCTTGGTGTGACCGATGTTGCCCTTGAGGGTGCTGATGGCGGCGGGGGGCGCGTCGGGGTCGGCGGCCCGCCGGGCCTCGCTGAACGCGCCCAGCTCGGTGGCGTCGCCGACCGCGGTCCCGGTGCCGTGGCCTTCGAAGTAGCCCACCGTTTCGATGCCGAAGCCGGCCGCCGCGTAGGCCCGGTCGAGGGCGAGCCGGTGCCCGGAGGCCTCCGGGCGGGTGATCCCGCCCTTGCCGTCGGAGCTGTGCCCCCAGCCGCTGATGGTGGCGTAGCGGAACCGGCCCTGCGCGACCGCGTCCTCGTCCCGCATCAGGACGAGCATTCCGCAGCCCTCGCCGGGCCAGAAGCCGTTGGAGTCCTTGTCGTAGACGCGCATCTCGCTGGTGGAGAGGGCTCCGGTCTTGGCGAAGCCGATGAGTTCGAACGGATCGATGCTCAGGTCGACTCCCCCAGCCACGGCGGCGTCGGCCTGCCCGCCGGCGAGCGCCGCGCATGCGGTCTCCACGGAGAGCAGCGAGGAGGAGCAGGCTCCGTCCACGGTGTAGCCGCCGCCACCGAGGTCGAAGTAGTTGCAGATGCGGCCCGCGATGGTGTTGGCCAGCCCGCCGGCGAGCGTGTCCTCGTCGACGGCCGGGAAGGGCGCCTTGTAGCGCGCCTCCAACTGCCCGAGGAAGTCCCCGAGTTCGGAGTCGTCCCAGCCTCGTTCCCGCAGCGCGGCGCCCACCGTGCGCTGGACGTACGGCCAGCGCAGGCGCATCAGGTTGGCCCGGCTGAACTCACCGGTCAGGGTGTTGCCGATGACGACGCCCGTGCTGCTGCGCGGAAGCCCCCGCCCCGACGGGAATCCGGCGTCCTGCAGGGCGCGGCTCACCGTGTCGAGTGCCAGCCAGTGGGTCATGTCCGTCGATCGGAAGGTACTGCCGCCGATCCGGTATCCCACGCGGTCGAACTCGAAGCCCTCCAGGACCGCGGCCATGCGCGTGTAGTGGCGGTCCGGTGCGGCCGGGTCGGGGGAGTAGTAGTCCTCTGCGCGCAGCCGCTCGTCGGGCAGGCGTCGGAAGGCCCGTCTGCCCGCCAGCACGTTGCGCCACAGTTCTTCGGGGGTGTCGGCGTCGGGGTACCGCAGGGCGATGCCGACGACGGCGATGCGCTGACTCTTCACGCGGCCACCTGCCCGGGGGGCGAAGCGGCGAACCGGGTGGCTGGGGTCACGGTCTTCTCTCCTTTGTGTTGCCGTTCGCGTGCAGCCGCGAGGCGGACGGCCCATGGGCCAGCGCGTGCTTCCCGCTGTCGGTACGCCGCCGCCGGTGCGGGGCCGGACGAGCGTTCCGCCGTCCGGTCCGTCCCGCCTCAGCGGGGTACGGACCGGTTCTCCGTCGGGTCGGGCAGAGACGCAGGAGCGGGAGCGGGGGCCGCAGCGGGCGCCGGGGCCGGGGCGGGCGCCGGGGCCGGGGCGGCAGGCGGGATCGGATCCCACAGCCGACCGGACGCGCTCGATGCCGCAGGCTGGTACTTCCACTCGCTGTTTCGGCTCGCGACGATGTCGCGCACCGCCGAGGAACCTCGCCGCCGGGCCCCGCGCCGCGCCTCGAGCGCGAAGCCCAGCGCATGGCGCGCGTAGGTGGTCAGCGGGAACGTGCAGTTCTCCCGCCAGGCCGCCGAGCCGTGCCGGCGGTACCAGGTGACGTGCCGCGCGCCGGCGGGAAGGGTGAACGTGGCGACGGCCCGCCGCTCGGGGTCGCCGAAACCCATGTACGGCGGCACGAAGTCGAGCGAGTCGAGCCGGGCGAAGATGCGTGCGGCCGCTTCGCCGTGCGTGATCCGGCCGGCAGCGGCGGCCGCGATGTGCTCCCGTGAGGCCCGATGGGTGGCCGCGACCTCGGGCAGGTGGCTGCCCAGCACGCCGAGACGGGACGGCTGGGTGGTCTTCTCCAGGTGGGAGCGGTCCCCGGTCCTGAGATACCTCACCAGCAGCGACAGCGGGCCGAAGGCACCGAGCATGTTGCCCAGCACCCAGTTCCGGTTCCAGGCGTTCCAGGTCTCGTAGCTCGCGAACGACTGGAAGGAGGTCGACACGATGTCGTCGAAGTAGTCGTAGGCGCGGTTGACGTTGTCCTCGATGTGCTGGAAGCGCTCGGTGGCGTAGTCGCCGTCCGCGACCGCTTTCAGCAGCTCCTCCGCGATGAGGTCGACGGCGACCACGAGCACCGACATCCCGCTGGAGAACAGCGGATCCACGAATCCCGCCGCGTGCGGGAGCTGGAGGATCCGGGAACGCAGAAGGTGCGGGGAGGAGTACTGCAGCCGGCCGGTCGCCACCCAGGGGCGCACGGCGCGCGCTCCGGCAAGATGGCGGCGCACCGTCGGGTACTCGGAGGTGATCCGGCGGAACTCCTCCTCCGGGGACCCGTCCGCGCGCGGGTGACGGTTCCGGTCGAGCACCAGGCCCACACTGGCGAGCGGGTTGGTCGACTCGCGGTGGTTGTTGAAGGGGATCACCCAGAGCCACCCGCCGTCGAAGACATGGTGCATCGTCGACTGGCCCAGCGGTGAGGGCACGTTCCTGCGGGCGGCGGGGTCCAGCAGCAGATCCGCGCTCCTGATCCCGATCATGTGCGTGAACAGCGCCCGGGTGTCGGTCCGGAAGCGCGGTGTCTCGTCACGCATGCCGAAACGGTCCGACACCGGCGAGCGCATGCCGGAGGCGTCGATCAGGTACGCGGCGCGGTACACGGTTCCGTCGGCGGCCCGGAGTTCCACCGTCTCGTCCCGGACGGCGACGTCCTCGATCCGGGTCTGCGAGACGAGGTCCGCCCCGTACCGGACCGACATCGCCGCGAGGTACGCGTCCGTGTCCTGCCGGAAGAAGTGCGAGTCCGGGCCGATCGGCGGGGTCAGCGTGGGGAGCTGGTTGACGTGGTCGCCACTGTGCTCCCGGCCCGCGCGGTGGTACATGAAGCTGAAGGACCGCTTCACTCCGCAGGCGCTGCTGATGTTGTCGCGCAGGCTGTGGAAGGAACCCAGCCAGCCGATCTCCGGAACTCCGTACTTGTGGGCGACGACGTGCAGGCGCACGCCCGTCTCCGGGATCAGGGACTCGCCGATCGCGAAGCGCGGATGTGCGGCGCCCTCCAGCACCAGTGTCCGGACACCGTGCTTCGCCAGGATGCAGGCGAGCATCGACCCGCCGATGCCCGAGCCCAGGATGGCTACGTCATAGCGTTTGCCGGTCGTGGTCACGGTTGCCCCGCCCTCCGGAGTAGTACTGCACCCGAACTGGGTTCCAGCGTCGGGGCGGTGGCATCCGGCCGCCTACTCTTCCCTTGCCTCAACCGGAGCCGGCGGGCCTGCCCGGGCGGAGGAACACGGCACGCAGGGAGAAGTGGGGAATCCGCCGCGGAGGTGACCATGGCAGCCGCTCAAGCGCGCGGTGCCGCGTTGCCCGCGACGTTCTCGCCGGGCGGGTTGGACGGCGCCGGATCTGCGTCCGCGCGTTCCTTCCGTACTCACCCGACGAGAAAGGTCGCTCCGCGCATGACCCGACGTTCCTCACCCCCCGGCAGCGCCAAGGGGTTCGAACATCCCGTCTCCTTCTGGCTCGGCACGGCGTTCTGCACGGCCGGTGTACTGCTCCACCTTCCGATGTACCTCGGCGCACGCGACACGGGCTACAGGATGAACGGCATGCCCATGGACGATTCGATGCTCGTCGGCATGGGCCTGATCGTCGCCGGTCTGGGCGCGGTGTTCTACGGCCTGCTGCCGCGGCGCAGCGGAGACGTCCGCCGCGCGAGCTCCCGTTACCTGGTGCGGGCGCTGGACGACGCGCCCATCCGCAAACCGCACGTGGCCCTGCTGCTGGCGATGTTCGTGGCGATCACCATCGACGTCATGAAGCCGGTGACCCTGGCGTTCGTCACGCCGGGGATGGCCAGGGAGTACGGTCTGCTCCCGGCGGACACGCACAGCCACGTCACCGTGGCGTGGGTGCCGCTGGTGGGGATCATCGGAACCGTGCTGGGCTCGGTGCTGTGGGGTTCGCTGGGCGACCGCATCGGCCGCCGGTCCTCGATCCTGTTCGCGGCCGCGCTCTTCCTGACGACCGCCATCTGCGGCACCATGCCGAGTTTCGGCTGGAACCTCTTCATGTGCCTGATGATGGGGCTCGGAGCCGGCGGCATGCTGCCCGTCGCCTTCACCCTGCTCGCCGAGACGATGCCGACCCGGCACCGGGGCTGGCTCATGGTCCTCATCGGAGGCAACGGTGTCGGCGCGTACCTGCTGGTCAGCTGGCTCAGTGCGACTCTCGCCCCGACGTACTCCTGGCGCATCCTCTGGCTCATCGGCCTGCCCACGGGTCTGGTGTTCCTGGCAGCCAGCCGCTGGATACCCGAGTCGCCCCGCTATCTGCTCGCCCGCGGCCGGGCCGAGGAGGCCGCGGAGATCGTCGCCCGGTACGGCGCCACGATCAGCGAGGTCCCGGAGTCCGAGCAGGCCCGCGACCTGGCGGAACCCTCGGGCCGGGCGGCCGTCTTCGGCCCCCGGATCCTCGGCACCACACTGGCCGTCCTGCTCCTCGGGGTGGGAATCGGACTGGTCACCTTCGGCTTCCAGCAGTGGGTGCCGACGAACCTCCAGCGCCTCGGCTACTCTTCGGTAAAGTCCGATTACACCGTACGCAACGCGGCGCTGCTGGGGCTCCCGCTCACCGCCCTGGCCGCATGGATGTACGGGACGCTGGGAAGCCGCCGGACACTGGTGTCGCTGACCGCGCTCACCGCATCCACGCTGGGGGTCTTCGCGCTCCTGGGCGACCAGGTGATCCATCACCGCACCCTGCTGTCGCTGCTGCTGGTGGTGCCGATCGCCGGCATCAGCTCCCTGGCGGCCGTCACCGTCGGGTACGCGGCCGAGGTCTACCCGACCGTGGTCCGGACCCGGGGCACCGCGCTCGCGGCGGCGATGACCAAAGCGGGTGGGGTCCTGATCCTCGCGATCGTGGTGGGGATGAACGCGGTGCCCACGATCGGCGCCACGGCCCTCATCGGCGCGGTCCCTCTGGTCGTCGCCGCACTGGCGGTGGCGCGGTTCGGACCGGAGACGAAGGCCCGCGGGCTGGAGACCATCACGAAGGAGCGTGTGCTGGTGGGGTAGAACGTACAACAGGGACCGGACGGGGACCGGGCCGGTGCCGCCCACCGTGCGGCACAGGTCACGTCCCTCAGAAGCCGGCTGTCGGCATATCCTCTGTCACGTCTCAAGAATGCGCATTCACAGTGACGATCAACGCCCTGGACACACCTCTTGCCGCACTTCCGGACCGAGCACCGCGTCACCCCGGCACGGTGTAGGGCCTTCCACCGACCGGAGAGGCGAGCACGAGACACCCAAGAGAACGAGGGGCCAGATCGTGAGCACTGAAGCCGGCACCGGCGCGCCGCAACCCGCGGAGGGCGAGAACACCCCCCACGACCTCGCGTACCGCCACACGCGCCGCAACTTGCTCTCCATACTCACCGATCGAACCGAGTGCGCGGACGTCCCGGTGCCCGCGTGCCCGGGATGGACGGTCTCCGACACGGTGGCGCATCTGGTCGCCAACTGCCGTCAGGCCGAACGCAACCTCCTCGGGCGCCCGGACCACGGCCGGACACCGGCGGGCCTGGCCGGCATGCTGAGCGAATGGGAGCGGAGCGCGGCCGGGGTGGAGCGGGGGATCAGACGCGCCCGGAGCAGACTGGCCGGCTCGGTGCTCGTCATGGACGCGTTCACGCACGAGTTCGACATCCGCACCGCCCTGGGCGTGTCGCTGCCGGTGTGGCACGCGGCCACCCGGTCCGCCTTCCAGATGGCCGTCGACGGATTCGGTACGGCGGTGTCCTGTCTGGGGCGGCCGCCGCTCCGCCTGGAGACCGAGGACGGAGCCTGGAACGTCGGCTCGGGCGCTCCCTCGGCGGTCGTGTTCGGGACCACCCACGACCTCTACCGCTCACTCGTGGGCCGCAGGACGGCCGAACAGATCGGGCAGCTGTCCTGGACCGCGGAGCCCGCCCCCTGGATACCCGCGTTCACCTGGGGGCCGTTCACTCCGCCGGTGGTCCGAGTGGAGTGAACGGCCCGTCCGCGCACGAGGAGGGCTTCCGGAGCGGGTGCCCGCTCCGGAAGCCCTCCTGGTGCGCTCTCAGGCCACGGTGTCCAGTTGCAGCGTGCCCCAGTTGTCCAGCTCCGGCAGGGCCAGCAGTATCGGGGTGTCGACCAGCCTCGCCGGGTTCATGCGGACCCGGTTGTCGCCGTACGTGGTGTTCGGGCGGACCGTCAGCCGTTCCGCCTTGCCCAGGAACAGCGGCTTGCGCAGCCAGGGCCGGGGGTCGACGTCCCCGACGCTGACCGCGGCCGCACGGACGTACCAGGTTCCCGGCGGCACGTTCCTCAGGGTGTAGTCGCCGGAGGCACTGAGTAAGTCGCAGGCGACCGGCAGTCCCTCGACGACGGGCGAGGCGAACGCTCCGACGTAGACCCGCAGCGGCTCCATCATCTCCGGCAGCTCGACGCTGCCCGTCACCGTCGCCATGTCGTCGCTCACCGCCGGGCGGCCGTCCAGATGGTGGCCTCCGTCCAGGGAGAGCATGCGGTAGCGTCCCGGCGAGGCCCCCACGCTGCGCGTGAACCGGCTGGTGAAGGTGCCCAAGCTGTTGTAGCCAACGGCGTACGCGATGTCGGTGACGCTCTCAGTGGTCTCCAGCAGGAGGTTCTTGGCGCGAAACAACCTGATCGCAGCCAGGAAACGGCCTGGGGACGTTCCGGTGACGCTTCCGAACACGCGCGAGAAGTAGAACTTGCTGAGAACGGCGGAGTCGGCGATGTCGTCCAACGACAACGCCTCGCCATAGCGATTCCACATCGCGGAAATAGCCTGCTCAACAGCAAGTTGAGTGACATCCAAAGCATCCCCCAGATGGCATTGTCCGACCAAATCGCGCGCTCGGCTTCCCGCGATTCCCTTGCTTCCGCTCCGTTCGCAGACCCAGCTCCTCCGACCGGGACAGTGATCAGCGACACACAGGTGCATGTTGAACCTTCAGCCACAGTGGCTGAGTCGCGACACTGAGTGTTCCGGTGCATCGCCGGGCCAACTTCTTCCGTACTGCCCTTCTTGGAGGACTTGTGGCCAGACCGTGCCCGTCCCGCGGCGAGCGGCGGGTTTTTGCGCGGCTATGTCGCGTTCCCCAGGCTTCGCGGGGCGAGGAAGGACCGCCCCGGGCCCCCGGCCGCCGCGCCGCCCGGCCCCTCCTCCGCACCGGCGTCCTCCACGGCGTCCCACGCACCGGCGTCCCGGGGGCTCCGTGCGGGGCGGCCTCCGAAAGAAGTCCCGGCCGCCGCGATGAATCCGGTACGCCTCGCCGGTATGTACATGCGAGCCCCCCAGCAGAGGGCTCGACACCATTGATCTGGGAGACAGACATGTCGGAGAACCGCGCGGCCGACGAGACCGCGATCACGGCCGTTCTGGAGAACCTCTACAAGGCGTGGGAGGCGAACGACGCGGACGCCTTCGTCGCCGAGTACACCGAGGACGCGACCGCCGTCCTGCCCGGCTCTCTCCGGCAGAGCCGCGAGGCCATCCGCAGCAACATGGCCGGCGGCTTCGCCGGCCCGCTGAAGGGTTCCAAGACCTACAACAAGCCCCTGAGCATCCGCTTCCTGGGCCAGGACGGCGCCGTCGTGGTCAGCGAGTCCGGCATCCTCTTCGCGGGCGAGACGGAACTCCCGGCCGCACGCCTCGTCCACGCGACCTGGGTCCTGGAGCGGCGCGACGGCCGCTGGCTGGTGGCGAGCTACCACAACAGCCCGGCCAATCCCGCGAGCTGACCGGAGCGCGGAACCGGCGGCCGGGGGCAGCAGGCCCGCCCCGATCAGCGGGACGGGCCCCGAGCCCACCGGTCCGCCGCGCGCCCGAGCCGTGCCCGGCCCACCCGCCGGGCCTCCCGGCGGGCTCGCCGTGCCCGCCGAAGGCGCCCCGGACCCCGCCGCCCCGTCACCGAGGCGGACCGCAGCGCAGGCCCCGGGGCGCCACGACCCGAAGGCCGGCGGCACGAACGGCGATCACCGGCCGTCCAGCAGGGCGGCCACCCTCTCGGCGATCATCACCACGCTGAGCTGCGTGTTCGCGCACACCATCGACGGCATCACCGAGGCGTCGGCCACGTAGAGCGAGCCGATCCCGTGCACGGCGCACCGCTCGTCCACCACCGAGCCCTCGTCGTCGGCGGGTCCCATGCGGGCCGTGCCCACCGGGTTGTAGGCGGAATCGACCGCGGCCTCGACGTAGGCCCTCATGTCCTCCTCGGACTCCAGGACACGTTCGTCGAGGAGCACCACGTCCTCGCCGCGGTCGCGGATGCCCGGCGACTGCGCCAGCTCCCAGCAGCCCCGCACGGCCTCGGCCAACAGGGCGTGGTCCCGCTCGTCGGACAGGTAGCCCAGATCGATGCGGGGCGGTGCCCCGGGGTCGGCCGACTCCAGCGTCACGCTTCCCCTGGAGTGCGCACGCCGGGCGACCGACATGACGCCGAACACCGAGCGCGCACCCGCGACCCTGCGCAGCTCGGGAAAGTGGTGCGTGAGGTCGAACCGGCTCACCATCGCGTAGTACATGTCGTTCGGCCGGGCGGACGCGGAGGACGACGTGGTGCGCAGCACGATCTGCCCCGTCGACCGCCCCTCGTTCTCCTCCCCGGGCCGCGGCGTCAGAAAGACCCCGATACGGGGCTGGTCGGTCAGCCCGGACCCGACGCCGGGAAGATCCGCGTGCACCGGGATGCCCAGCCGGCGCAGCTCCCCGGCCGGGCCGACGCCCGAGCGGAGCAGGAGACCGGGGGAGCCGATGGCCCCGCCTGCGAGGATCACCCGCCGTGCGCGGATCTCCTCGCCCGCCACGATGACGCCGACCGCGCGCTGTCCACGGATCACCACGCGCTCGGCGGTGGCGTTCGGGACGATGACGAGGTTGCGGCGTTCCTGCGCGGGCCACAGGTAGGACATCGCCGTGGAGACGCGCACCGCCGGGTCGCGGCGGGTGGAGGGGATGGGCCCGACACCGGTGGACGCCGGATGGTTGTGGTCCTCGGCAGCCGGGTGCCCGGCCTTCAGGCAGGCCTCCAGGAACGCGGCCTGGACCGGGGCCAGTTCCCCGGTCCGCCAACGGCGGACCGGAACCGGCCCGCCCAGCCCGTGGAACTCCCGTTCGCCGTAGTCCAGATCGTCCTCGATCGCCGTCAGCGCCGGCAGCGACCGGTCCCAGGACCAGAGCGGATTGCCGAGAGCGGCCCACTCGTCGTAGTCGGCGGGCGTTCCCCGGATGGCGACGGTGTTGCCGACCGCGCTGGAACCGCCGGTGACCCTGCCCTGCGGGAAGGGGACACGGCGATCGGAGGTGAGCCGGGCGTTCAGCCCCCACGAATGCCGGACCAGGGACATGGTGTTCCCGTCCAGCAGGTCGGCGGGGGTGCCGGCGGCGTCCCGGTAGTGCGGGCCGGCCTCGATCAGCGCCACGCGGCGGGCCGGATCCTCGCTGAGCCGCGCGGCCAGCACTGCGCCGGCCCCGCCCCCGCCGATGACGATGTCGTCGAAATCTCGCATGGATGCGCTCCTCCCGTTTCGTGCACAGCCTGGTGGCAGACGCGTGCCGGGGGCTTCTCCGGCCTTGCGCAGCGTCGGAGAAGTGGCGGCGCCGGCTCGCGCATATCGTCACGAAGGACGTCGTTGCCGGGACGAGAGAGGTGAGTCGATGCGGTCCGTTCCCGATCCGCGGCCGGGTGTCGCGGTACAGGCCGGAAGCGTGCCACTGGCGGTGGAGGTGGCCCGTGAAGCCGAACTCCGAGGACTGCCGTCTTTCTGGTCGAGCGAGTTCTACGACCGCTCGGCGGTGGTCACCCTGGCGGCGGCCGCCTCCGCGACCAGCCGGATCCGGCTCGGCTCGGCCATCGCCTGGGCCCTGGGACGCACGCCGGTGACACTGGCGACGGAGTTCCGCTCGCTGGCGGAGATCGCCCCGGGGCGGATCACCCTGGGGGTCGGAACCGGCAATCCCCAGGTGATCACCGACTGGCACGGGCTGGACGCCGCGCGTCCCGCGGACCGGCTCACCGAACTCGTCCCGCTGCTGCGGCGGATATGGGAGGTGGGAACGTCGGACGTCACCCACGAGGGCGAGTTCTACCGCTGCCGAATCGCCCGCGACCCCTCCCTGCCGGCCTGGCCGGAGCCGATCCCGGGCGCGCCCGGTCCAGGGGCGTCCCCGCCCAGGATCCTGGTGGCGGGCGGCCGCCCGGCGATGATCCGAGCGGCCGGCACGGTCGGCGACGGGCTGATCGGTCTGCCCCTGTGCAGCAGGGCCTTCTGCGAGGAGCAGGTGCGGCCGGTCCTCGCCGAGGCGGGCCGGAAGGCCGGCCGCGCCGAGCCGGTCCCCGTCACCGGCATGGTGATCTGCGCCGTGGCCGAGGACTCCGGTACTGCGCGGTCCCTCGCCGCCGCGCAGGTCGCCGTGTTCGCGGCCCGCGAATCGGCGGCACCGCTGATGGAGTTCCACGGCTTCGCACCTGAAGTGGCCGCCATCCGCGAGGCCCTGGGACGGCGTGACGTCCGTGCGCTCGCCGCGGCCGTATCGGACCGCATGCTCGACACCCTCGCCGTGTACGGGACGCCCAAGGAGGCCGGGGAGCGGTACCTGGAGTCCTTCGCCGGCGTCTACGACGATCCTCTGGTCTTCACCGCGGGCAAGGGCATGCCGCCGGGGGCGCTCCGCGACAGCCTGCTGGGCGCCTGCGAGGCGTTCGGGGACTGAGCAG
>NZ_JBJZOJ010000038.1:0-68364 GCF_047200655.1 Streptomyces sp. MS06 | reverse complement strand
TGTTGTCGTGGGGTTTCTCTTCCGGGACCCCCCCCCCCCCCCCCCCCCCCCTTCCCCCCCGCGCCCGGCTTGTCACCGGGCGCGGCGCCGGCGCTCGACGCGGGATGCGCGAGAGCCTGCTTGGAGCCTGTCACTGGCCGAGCACGTCCTTGATCTCCTTGCCGGCGGCCTCCCAGCCCTGCTCGGGCGACTTGCCCTTCTGCTCGACCTGGAGGATGCCGACGTCGGTGATGGCGGTGCCGATCGGCTGGTCCTTGATCCCGAAGTACTGCGTCGGGATGGTCTTGGCCGCGTCGGAGTAGATCTCGGTGATCGGGGCGTCCGAGAAGTACGCCTTGGTGTCCGCCAGCGGCTTCAGGTTCGGGTAGGCCGACGGGGTGGACGGGAAGCTGGCCTGCTTGGCGAAGACCTTCTCCTGCTGCTCCGGCGCGGTCAGCCACTTCGCCAGCGCGATGGCCTCCTTCTGGTGCTTGCTCGCCTTCGGCACGCCGATGAACGAGCCGCCCCAGTTCGCCGCGGTCGGAGCCGCGGCCACGTCCCACTTGCCCTTGCCGGAGTCACCGGACTTCTCCTGGATGTAGCCCATCATCCAGGCCGGGCAGGCGACGGTGGCGAACTTGGCGTTGGCGAAGCCCTGGTCCCAGGGCTTGTCGAACTGCTTGAGCTTGGCGGACATGTCGCTGGTCGCCACCTGCATGGCCGTGTCCCAGGCCTTCTTCACGCCGGTGGACTTGTCCCAGATGACGTTGCCGTCCTTGTCGTAGTACCGCTGCTCCGCACCGCCGAGGGCAGCGTTGTATACGGAGGAGGCGGAGTCGACGAACTTGGTGCCGGCCGGCGCGTTCTTCATGTACTGCTTGCCGACGTCGACGTACTTCGACCAGTCGCCCTGCCACATCTGGGCGAGCTTGGTGCGGTCCGTCTCCAGGCCGGCTTTGGCGAAGAGGTCCTTGCGGTAGCAGATCGCCATCGGGCCGATGTCGGTGCCCAGCGCTATCTGCTTGCCGTCCTTCGTGGTGGCCTGGGCGTTCTTCCAGTCCAGCCACTGGGACTTGTCGACCTCCTTGCCGAGGTCCACGAACTTGTCGGCCTGGGTCTGCACGGCCTCGGTGATGTTGCCGACCTCGATGGCCTGCACGTCGTCGGTGCCGGAGCCGGCCTGGAGGCGGGTGAGGACCTTGGGCCAGTAGACGTCCGTGCGGGTGGTGACGTTCTCCTTGATGTTGATCTCGGGGTGGAGCTTCATGTACTCGTCGTACAGCCCGGCCTGCTTGTACCCGAAGGTGCCGAAGGTGCCGACGGTCAGCGTGATGTCGCCCTTGGCGCTGCCGCCGTCGTTCGCGTTCGACGAGCTGTCCTCGTCGTCGCTGGCGCAGCCTGCCAGCAGCCCCGTAGTCATCGCGGCGACGGCCGCGAGGGCCATCACCCGGTGGGACCGGCGGGTGCTCGTGCGCATTGGGTCCTCCTGTTGCCTGACGTGCCGACCCCCCGGCCAACTGCATCTGTTGGGCCCGTTCGTACTCGCTGCGGCTCGGGCGGGGAACGTGCGGGACGTGTATGTGCCAGGTACTGTGGGAGCGCTCCCACAAGTGATGTCTTGAAGAGTCGTGGGTTCGTGCGAGGGTGTCAAGGGAGCCGACGCCGCAAGATGCGTTCAGTTATCGGGCTGTTAACTGGAGTCTGGCATTCCGTCGTCGGGTGCTCGGTGTGTGCTTGCCCACGCCGCCCGGGGGCGGGGCCGCCGCTCGCGGGTCCGGCGCGTCGGGCGGGGTGCCGGGGCGGGGTGTCGGGAAAGCCCCCAGCGCCGATCGCGATCGCGGACGGTCCTGTTAGATTCCAGGCCAACACAGGGTCGACCAGGAGGCGCAGCGATGGCAAGCCACGGAGCACGAGGTGGCCGGAGCGGCAACCGGCCGACCCTCGAGGAGGTCGCCGCCCGCGCCGGCGTGGGCCGCGGCACCGTGTCCCGGGTCGTCAACGGCTCGCCCCGGGTCAGCGAGGCCACCCGTGCGGCCGTGGAGGCGGCGGTCGCGGAGCTCGGCTACGTCCCCAACACCGCCGCCCGCGCGCTGGCCGCCAACCGCACCGACGCCATCGCGCTGGTCGTGCCGGAGCCGGAGACCCGCTTCTTCGCGGAACCGTACTTCTCGGACATGCTGCGCGGGGTCGGTGCCGAGATCTCCGACACCGAGATGCAGCTCCTGCTGATCTTCGCGGGCAACGACCGGGAGCGCCGCCGCCTCGCGCAGTACCTGGCCGCGCACCGGGTCGACGGCGTCCTGCTGGTCTCGGTGCACGCCGACGACCCGCTCCCCGACCTGCTGGGCCAGCTGGAGATCCCGGCGGTGATCAGCGGCCCCCGCTCGGAGGCGGAGACCCTCCCGTCCGTCGACTCCGACAACTACGGGGGCGCCCACCAGGCCGTGGAGCACCTGCTGTCCCGCGGGCGGACCCGGGTCGCCCACATCACCGGACTCCTCGACGTCTACGGTGCGCAGCGGCGTACCGACGGCTACCGGGCCGCCCTGCGCGACGCGGGGTACGAGGTGGACGAGCGCCTGATCGAGCGCGGCGACTTCAGCGAGGAGGGCGGGCGCCGCGCGATGAAGGCGCTGCTGGAGCGCTGCCCCGACCTGGACGCGGTCTTCGCCGCCTCCGACGTGACGGCCGCGGGCGCCCGGCAGGCGCTGCGGGAGGCCGGCCGGCGCATCCCCGACGACGTCGCCCTGGTCGGCTACGACGACTCGGCCATCGCCCGCCACATGGACCCGCCGCTGACCAGTGTCCGGCAGCCCATACAGGAGATGGGCCGCTGCATGATCGACCTGCTGCTCACCGAGATAGCGGACCGGCGTCCGGCGACCTCGCGCGGTCTGGAGCGGCGGCAGCGGGTGCTGGCGACGGAACTGGTGCAGCGGGCGTCGTCCTAGCGGCTGCTCCGAGGGGGTGCGCCCGCCGCGTCCTCGGGCGGCGGGCAGTGCGCCGGGAGCCGTGCGGAGCGGACGCCGTCCGCTCCGCTCCGGTCGGGCGTCCGCTCCGGCGGCGTCCACTTCGTCGCGCAACGGGCGGCGGGGGGCGGGATCTCCGGCGGGGTGCGGTCCCGGTGAAGGCGGGGGCTCCGGTGGCGTTGCGGTCCCCGGCTGGGGGCGCTCGATCGGGTTCCGTCGTGTGCCCGTGCCGCGCGGGTCCCCGGAACGCCGTCAGCCGGTGACCTCGAGACGAGGTCACCGGCTGACGTGTCAGGGTGAGTGACGGGACTTGAACCCGCGACTTCCTGGACCACAACCAGGTGCTCTACCAGCTGAGCTACACCCACCACGACCGGTCGTCGACTCGAGGTCCTTCCGACCGGCCGAGAAAAAGTGTACAGGGTCCGAAGGGGTGCTCGCGCACGCTTTCCGGGGTGCCCCCGCGTGGTGCCCGAGGCCGGTCCCGAGGCCGGTCCCGCGGTCGGTCCCGCGGTCAGTCCCGCCGGGCGGGCACCACGTGCTTCGCCGCGATGGACCTGGCGGTCTCCGAGTCCGGTCCGGGCTGCGGCACGAAGATCGCCTCCCGGTAGTAGCGCAGCTCCGCGATGGATTCCCGGATGTCGGCGAGGGCGCGGTGGTTGCCGTTCTTCTCGGGGCTGTTGAAGTACGCCCGCGGGTACCAGCGGCGGGCCAGCTCCTTGACGGACGACACGTCGACGATCCGGTAGTGGAGGTAGTCCTCCAGGGTGGGCATGTCGCGGAGCAGGAAACCGCGGTCGGTGCCGACCGAGTTGCCGCACAGCGGTGCCTTGCCGGGCTCCTTTACGTGCTCCTTCACATACGCCAGCACCCGCTGCTCGGCGTCCGCCAGCGTGGTGCCGTCCGGGAGCTGTTCCAGCAGCCCGGACGCGGTGTGCATCTGACGTACCACCTCCGGCATCGTCTCCAGCGCCCCGTCCGGCGGCCGGATGACGATGTCCACCCCCTCGCCGAGCACGTTGAGCTCGGAGTCGGTGACGAGGGCGGCCACCTCGATGAGCGCGTCGTCGGACAGCGAGAGGCCGGTCATCTCGCAGTCGATCCACACCATGCGATCGTTCATGCGTCTCACCTTACGGCGCGGTCCCGCTGTGCGGGACGGGCCGTGCACGGGCGGAACTCCCCGGGGCGGGCCGCGCACCGACGGTGAGGCCCGGTCCGGCCGACCTGCCGTTTCGGCGGGCCGGGCCCGCTCCCCGCGGTGCGGGCCCGCGCACTGCGCGCGGGCCCGCGATCCCGTCACCGCTCGGCCGCCCCGGCCTCGCGCGGGCCTCGCGCGGGCCGTCGGCGGCCGGAGCCCGACCCCGTCAGCTACCGCTGCGCGGTCCCGGTACGCTCGCCGACAGCGCGCCCGAGCCGACCGCGCTCGCGGCCGCCGCACGCCGGGACTGCATCGGCAGCGGGCTGTCCGGGTGCAGCGGGTGCGGCGCGTGCCCATGCCCGGCCGCGCCGCCGCCCGTGCCGGCGAGCGGTCCCGGCGCGCCGACCGGTGGAGCGGGCGGGGGCGGAGGCGGATCGCTCTCCACGGGCCGTTCCCCCTGCGGACGCCGGGCCCGGTACGCCGCCCGGTAGGCGGCCGGCGAGGAGCCGAGCTGGCGGCGGAAGTGGCCGCGCAGCGCCACCGGGGAGCGGAAGCCGCACCGTCCGGCGACCTCGTCGACGGAGTAGTCCGACGTCTCCAGCAGGCGCTGGGCCTGCAGCACCCGCTGTGTGATCAGCCACTGGAGCGGGGCGCTCCCGGTGAGGGAGCGGAAACGGCGGTCGAAGGTCCGCCGGCTCATGTAGGCGCGCGCCGCCAGGGTCTCCACGTCGAACTGCTCGTGGAGGTGCTCCAGCGCCCAGGCGACGACCTCGGCGAGCGGGTCGGCGCCGATCTCCTCGGGTAAAGACCTGTCGAGGTAGCGCTCCTGGCCTCCGGAGCGCCGCGGCGGCACCACCAGCCGGCGGGCCAGCGCACCGGCCGCCTCGTTGCCGTGGTCGGAGCGCACGATGTGCAGGCACAGGTCGATGCCCGCCGCCGTGCCCGCCGACGTCAGGACGTCCCCGTCGTCGACGAACAGCTCTCTCGGGTCGACGTGCACCGACGGATAGCGCTTGGCCAGCGTCGGCGCGTACATCCAGTGCGTGGTCGCGGGACGGCCGTCCAGCAGGCCCGCGGCGGCCAGGACGAAGGCGCCGGTGCACAGCCCGACGATGCGGGCGCCTTCCTCGTGCGCCCGGCGCAGCGCGTCGAGCGCCTCCTCCGGTGGCGGCGAAGTGATCGAACGCCAGGCCGGCACGACGACCGTGCCCGCGCGCGAGATCGCTTCCAGGCCATGCGGCGCGGTGAGTTCCAGGCCCCCTGTGGTCCGCAGGGCACCTTCCTCGCCCGCACTCACCAGGAGGCGGTAGCGCGGCACGCCGGCGTCCTGGCGGTCGATACCGAACACCGACAGCGGTATGGAACTCTCGAAGATGGGGCCGCCGCTGAACAGCATCACCGCGACGATCTCCTTGCGGCGTCGCCCCGAGAGTTTCCGGGCCGCAGCGTCCGGCGCGGCAGTGGAGTCGTGGCTCATACTGCTAAGCCCCCCTTGGTGGTCGCGGCTCCTCGGTTGTGTCGCTCCTGCACGTTTCCCCTCGGTCCTGCACGAGTCCCCCGCCGTAAGACAGTCAAGATCGAATCTACTGTGTGCCGTGGCGTCGCCGTGACCGGGTTGGGAAACCGGCACATTGTCGACATGGCAACTTGGCGTGAAGCATTCGATCACGAAGCGTTGCACTCGCGGGCCGCGCAGGGAAGTGCGCCTCGTGGCAGTGGCTCAACCCCATAGGTTCCGCAGGGGTCCGAAGGGCGTGTTCATGCAGGTGGAACGGGGGGTGGAGGGTGTCCGGGAGGGGTGATGCGCGATTCTCGGAAGTTGGCTGAAAAGAGCCGGACGCGTGCGCGGAAACCGGTCAGCTGACCGGTGTACTTCCCCGGTCGCCGTCATGCCGCACCGCACTCCCGGGAGCGGGGGCGGAAGCGGGTGCCGGGTCCGCGGCCCCGCGGCCGCGGGGGATCGCCGCCCCGCCCTCCCCGGACCCGGCGGACTGCGGGTGCCGCCGGCCGCGGTGCGCCCCGCTGTCCCCCCGGTGGTGGCGGCCGCGGTGCGGCGCGTGCTCCGGCTCGGCGGGGCGTGCGGCGCCCCGCTCGGAACGGCGCATCAGCAGCCGGCAGGCGGCGGTGACGGCGGTGAGGCCCAGGGCGGTTCCGGTGGCGCCGGCCAGGGAACTTCCGTACCAGAGCAGGACGATCGGGACGAGTACGCAGCTGAACGCCGCCCAGCGGACGACCTCGCTGGTGGTGTCCTGAGGGGATGGGGGCATGCGGTCTCCCTGGGGCGGCGGTTCGTCCGGTTCAACGCATGTTCGATCGGTCGGTCACTGCGAGTCCCCGGATGGTGACCGCGAGTCCCTCTCCCGGACGCCTCGGTGTGCCCTGCGCAAACCGCCTGTACGGGGCAGCGGGCGTTGCGTTGCGGGTGCCCTCTCGTGCATGCTCCGGGGACCCGTCGCGGACTGCGGGCGGGATCTGGGCGAAGGAGGCGTGCCGCCGTACCCTTGCGGGTATGGGGTGGGGAAGATGTTTCCCGGACACGGCTCACCCGCACACCGCCGTCCCACCCGATCAAGGATCACCACGCCGAGACAGCCATGGCCGCACACGAATTCTTCGAACCCGCGGACCGCAAGCGTCCCGTCGCCGAGCCCTCGGCGGCCGATCCCCTGGCGGCGGAGGAGCCACATCACGCCTGCGACCCCGCCTTCAAGCACGGGGTCGTCGTCGGTTTCGACGGTTCGACCTCCAGTGAGCGTGCACTGGCCTACGCGATCGGCATGGCGCGCCGCTCCCACTCCGCCCTGATCATCGTCCACGTCGCCAACCGGTTGCCCACCACGGTGTGGGCCGGCTGCGAGCCTCCCGTCTTCGTGGACGTCCCCGACCACCGCACCGAGGTGCTCGGGCTGGAGCTCGCCTGCGCCGACTAC
The DNA here is from genome assembly GCF_047200655.1 of Streptomyces sp. MS06. NCBI lineage: Bacteria > Bacillati > Actinomycetota > Actinomycetes > Kitasatosporales > Streptomycetaceae > Streptomyces > Streptomyces sp. MS06. The sequence goes on along the minus strand of NZ_JBJZOJ010000038.1, from coordinate 61,345 downwards.
CTGTCCGAGGTGTCGTGGATCCTGGTGGAGCGCGGCGGCGACATCTGCCACGAACTCGAAGAGGTGGGGCGGGAGTACGAGGCCGACGCGATCGTCGTCGGCTCGACCCACGGGATCGTCGGGCGCATCTTCGGCTCGGTGGCCGGCCGGCTCGCCAAGCGGGCCCGGCGCCCCGTGATCGTCATCCCCTGACTTCCCTGCGGGCGGGGCGGGATGGAGGCGGGGAGTCGACGGCCTTTCTGTGCGGGTGGCCGAAATTGTGTGCGCCCAGAGGTGTTTGTGCCTTTGTGAAGGGCATATATGGTTCACCGCGCAACCATGCATGAAGGGAGCCCGCCGTGGACAACGACGTCTCTGCGGGAAGCACCACCACCACGATCGCCGGCCGACTCGCCCTCGGGATCACCCTCCTCGCCTTCGGCTTCGGCTACACCGGCGTACTCGACGGTGTCACGGCCGCCGACGCCGTGCCGATCGCCCAGTACGTGGGCGGCATCGCCCTGTTCGCCGCCGGGCTGCTCGCGTTCCGCGACCGGGACACCGCCTCCGGTACCGCCTTCACGGCGCTCGGCGCCTTCTGGTTCACCTGGGCGGCCTCCGCCGGAAACCAGGTCTCCGACAACGCCGCGGGGCTCTTCCTGCTGCTGTTCGCCCTCGTGGCGCTCTCCCTCACGCTCGCCGGCGGGGACACCCTGGGCCAGGGCGCACACGGGCTGTTCTTCGTCTCGCTGCTGCTGCTCGCCGTCGGCCGGTTCGCGGACAGCGGCGGACTGGCCAAGGCGGGCGGCTGGTTCGCGGTCGCGGCCGGTGCCGTCGCCTGGTACGCGGCGACCGCCGCGCTGGCCCACTGGCCGACCTCGCTTCCACGGCGCGCTGCCGGCCGGGGGGTGACGGCCACCGGCTGATTCGGCAGCCGCGCCGGGGTGTTGGGCAGCCCCGGCGCACCCGGGCGGACCCCCCGTGGCAGGTGGCTCCACGGGGGGTCCGCCGCGTCGGCGGCCGCTGCGGCGCCGGGCACCGCGGCGCCGGGCACCGCGGCAGACCCGCGGGGCGAGCGCAGGCCGCGGGGGTAGGCGGGAGAGGGGGCCGTTCCCGTCCCCGTCCGGTGCGGTCCCCGCCCGCCGGGCGGCGCCGGCTCTACTCGACCGTCACCGACTTGGCCAGGTTCCGGGGCTTGTCGATGTCCCGGCCCAGGGCCTTCGCCGTGTGGTAGGCGAGGAGTTGGAGCGGGATGCCCATCAGGATCGGGTCCAGCTCGTCCTCGTTCTTCGGGACGACGACCGTGTGGTCCGCCTTCGGCTGGTCCTGGTGGGCCACGGCCAGGATCCGGCCCTGGCGCGCCTTGATCTCCTCCAGGGCGGCCCGGTTCTTCTCCAGCAGGTCGTCGTCCGGCACGATCGCGACCGTCGGCAGGGCCGGCTCGATCAGCGCGAGCGGGCCGTGCTTGAGCTCGGAGGCCGGGTAGGCCTCGGCGTGGATGTAGGAGACCTCCTTCAGCTTCAGGGAGGCCTCGCGCGCCACCGGGTAGCCGCGGACGCGGCCGATGAACAGCATCGAGCGGGCCTCGGCGAACTCCTCGGCCAGCTTCCGGATCTCGTCCTCCTGCTCCAGCACCGCGGAGATCTGCGCGGGCAGCCGGCGCAGGCCCTCGATGATCCGCTTGCCGTCCCGCACGGACAGGTCGCGGGTGCGCCCCAGGTGGAGGGCGAGCAGGGCGAAGGCGACGGTGGTGTTGGTGAAGCACTTGGTCGACACCACGCAGACCTCGGGGCCGGCGTGCACGTAGACGCCGCCGTCCGCCTCGCGGGCGATCGCGGAGCCGACCACGTTGACCACGCCGAGCACCCGGGCGCCCTTGCGCTTGAGCTCCTGGACGGCCGCCAGTACGTCGTAGGTCTCGCCGGACTGCGAGACGGCGACGTACAGGGTGTCCGGGTCGACCACGGCGTTGCGGTATCGGAACTCGGAGGCGGGCTCGGCGTCCGCGGGGATGCGGGCCAGCTCCTCGATCATCTGGGCACCGATCATGCCCGCGTGGTAGGAGGTGCCGCAGCCGAGGATCTTCACCCGGCGGATCCGGCGCGCCTCGCGGGCGTCCAGGTTCAGGCCGCCCAGGTGCACGGTGGAGAAGCGGTCGTCGATGCGGCCGCGCAGCACGCGGTCCACGGCGTCGGCCTGCTCGTGGATCTCCTTGTGCATGTACGTGTCGTGGCCGCCCATGTCGTAGGAGGCGGCCTCCCACTCCACGGTGGTCGGCTCCGCGGTGGTGCGGGTGCCCTCCGTGGTGTACGTGCGGAAGTCGTCGGCCTTGAGGGTGGCCATCTCGCCGTCGTCCAGCGTGACTATCTGCCGGGTGTGGGCGACCAGCGCGGCGATGTCCGAGGCGACGAACATCTCCTTCTCGCCGATGCCGAGGACGACCGGGGAGCCGTTGCGGGCGACGACGATGCGGTCCGGGAAGTCGCCGTGCATGACGGCGATGCCGTAGGTGCCCTCCACCAGGCGCAGCGCCTCGCGGACCCGGTCCTCCAGCTTCTCGGCCTCGGAGCGGGCGATCAGGTGGGTGAGGACCTCGGTGTCGGTCTCGGACAGGAACTCCACCCCGTCCGCCTCCAGCTTGCGGCGCAGGTCGGAGGCGTTGTCGATGATGCCGTTGTGGACGACGGCGACCTTGCCGCCGGCGTCCAGGTGCGGGTGGGCGTTCACGTCGGACGGGGCGCCGTGGGTGGCCCAGCGGGTGTGGGCGATGCCGGTGCTGCCCTTGAAGCGCGCCGGGACCTTGGCCTCCAGGTCGCGGACCCGGCCCTTGGCCTTGACCATCCGCAGGCCGGCCGTCTTCGGGGAGGTGACGACTATGCCGGCCGAGTCGTAGCCGCGGTACTCCAGGCGCTGCAGGCCCTCCAGGAGCAGGGGAGCGACGTCACGCTTCCCGATGTATCCGACGATTCCGCACATGTATACGTAGTCCTCAGGTGGGTCAGATGGGTCAGGTGGTCGGTCGGCGGCCCGGTCGCCCCGGCCGCGACGGTCCTCTCAGCCGTACACGATTCAGCCGTACACGATGCGCCGCAGCTGCCGGAGCGAGAGCTCGGGCGGTGCCACCGCGCGGTACTGCAGGTCCGCCGCGATCCGCTCGAAGATCGTCGCGTTGACCAGGCCCTGGGCCTGGAGCTCCCGGTGGCGGCGGCGGACGTAGTCCTCGGTCGTCTCGTCGAAGTAGGCGAGCACGTCCTGGATCACGCGCAGTGCCTCGCCCCGGCTCAAGGGCGTGGACCGCGTCAGATGATCGACCAGTTCGTCGTGCACCCGCTAGATCCTGGAGTAACGGTGATGCTTTCGCAAGCATCCTGCCCGATTTCGGGCAAGACGGCTGCGAACGTGCTAAGGGCGGTGCAGGACGGCCTGTTTCGCCAGCCTGAACTCCTCCTCGGTCAGGACGCCGGTGCGGTGCAGTTCGCCCAGCTCACGCAGCCGGCGCAGCACGGCGTCCTGATCGCCTACGGGGACGGCCGCCCCCGCTCCCGCGCGCGGCCCGAGGGGGCGCGGCTCCGGGGGAGCGCCCGGCCCGGCGAGCCACCGCTCCCGTCTCGGGGCCGGGACGGCGAACACCGGGGCGTGCGGAGGTCGGCCGGATGGGGCCGGAGGGGCCGGAGGGGCCGGAGGGGCCGGATGCCGGAGGGGTGTGGTCGCCGGAGGGGGCGGCAGCCGATCCGGTGCGGCGGTCGAGGGGTGTGGTAGTCGGGCGGGTGCGGCGGTCGAGGGGTGCGGCAGCCGGGCCTGCACGGCCGCGGCGACGAGCGCGGTCAGCGGGTCCCGTCTGAACCCCCACAGCTCCACCGCGTTCGGGTCGTACCTCGGGGGAGTCGCGACGGGCGCCGCCCGCGGTGCGAAGCGCAGGCTGCCCGTCTCCGGTCCGGCGGCGGGCAGCCACTCCACGGCCGCGATGCCGGCGACGGGCAGCGCACGCGGGCCGGTCGCGGCCTTGGCCTCCTCCGTCCTCCGGTTCCACTCCAGGCGCACCCGGTGGCCGTCGAAGCTCACGGTGCCGTCCCCGGCGGACGCCGACAGCGGCAGCGAGGGGCCCGGCAGTAGATAGGCGTCCACCGGGCCGACCGGCACCCGGTCCGGCAGCGCACGGCGCACCTCCTCCACGAGGTACGCGGCGACGCCGTACCGGTCCGGTCCCACCGTCAGCCGGTAGGGGTCGTGGCACTCGGCGAGCCGCCCGCCGGTCGCCTGCAGCAGCGGGTCGGCGCCCTCCCGCAGCCGCAGCCTCAGGCGCCCGGACCGGCGCCCCCGTTCGAACGAGATCCCCGCCAACGCATCCAGCGGAACGAGGAGTTCCCCCAGGGTGCGGCGGAGCAGGCCGGCGCTCCGCTCCCGTCCCGGAGTCAGCCGCAGGGCGGCACCGTCGAAGGTCCAGGTGGCGCCCTTCTGGATGATTTCCGCCATGCGAGGATTGTCCCATCCGGCTTCCGGCCGCCGTCCGGTCCACCATCGATCCGCGACCGCCGACACCCCGTCAGCCCGCGGGCCCGGTCCCGGTCCCCGTCCGTTCGTCCGTAGGGAGCCCATGTGAGACCGCGTCAGCGCACGACTCCCCGCCTGTTCCGCCTTCCCGGCACTCACCGCCTCGGCGGTGCCCTCCGCCTCCCCGGCCCTCCCCGCTCCGGTGCCCGTTCCTGCGGTGCCCTCCGCCGCCCCGTCCTCTCCCGCCCGCTCCTGCCCCTGCTGCTGGTCGCCGCGCTCGGTGCCTTCGCCGCGGGGGCGGCCCCGGCCAGCGGCTCGGGCTCCGCCGCCACCCCGCTCGACCGGGTGGTCCCGGCCCCGGTCTCGGCCGTCCCGGGCGGGAGCCCGTACCGCCTCACCCGGGCCACCCGCATCCGCGTGGACGGCAGCCCCGGCGCCCGGCGGGCGGCCGACTACCTCGCCGGGCTGCTGCGGCCGTCGACGGGCTACCCGCTGCCGGTCACCACCGAGGACGGCCCGGGCATCCGGCTGCGGCTGGCGGACGCCTCGGCCGGTGCCGAGGGCTACCGCCTCAGCAGTGGCGCCGACGGGGTCACCGTCACCGCGCACACCCCGGCAGGCCTCTTCCACGGTGTGCAGACCCTGCGCCAGCTGCTGCCCGCGGCCGTCGAGAAGGACACCGTGCAGCCCGGCCCCTGGACGGTGGCCGGCGGCACCATCACCGACGCGCCGCGCTACTCCTACCGCGGCGCGATGCTGGACGTGGCCCGCCACTTCCTCACCGTCGAGCAGGTCGAGCGCTACATCGACCAGCTCGCCCTCTACAAGATCAACGAACTGCACCTGCACCTCAGCGACGATCAGGGCTGGCGCATCGCCGTCGACTCCTGGCCCCGCCTGGCGACTCACGGCGGTTCCACCCAGGTCGGCGGCGGCCCCGGCGGCTTCTACACCAAGGACGACTACCGGGAGATCGTCCGCTACGCGGCCGACCGCTACCTGGAGGTCGTCCCGGAGATCGACATGCCCGGCCACTCCAACGCGGCCCTCTCCTCCTACGCCCGGCTGAACTGCGACGGCATGGCACCCCCGCTCTACACCGGCACCAAGGTCGGCTTCAGCTCGCTGTGCGTGGCCAACCCGGTCACCTACGACTTCGTGAACGACGTGGTCCGGGAACTCGCCGCGCTCACCCCGGGCCGTTACCTGCACATCGGCGGCGACGAGGCGCACTCGACCAGCCGTGCGGACTACGTGGCGTTCATGGACCGGGTGCAGCCGATCGTCGCCCGCTACGGGAAGACGGTCGTCGGCTGGCACCAGTTGACCGCCGCCGACCCGGCGCCGGGCGCCCTCGTCCAGTACTGGGGCCTGGGCTCCACCTCGGCCGAGGAGAAGGCGCAGGTGGCGCGGGCGGCCCGGCAGGGCACCGGGATCGTCCTCTCGCCCGCCGACCGGCTCTACCTCGACATGAAGTACGACCGCTCCACCCCCCTCGGCCTGTCCTGGGCGGGATACGTCGACGTGAAGCGGTCCTACGACTGGGACCCGGGCACCTACCTGCCGGGCGCTCCCGCCTCGGCGATCCGGGGGGTCGAGGCCCCCCTGTGGACCGAGACGCTCGCCGACTCCGCCGACCTGGAGTACATGGCCTTCCCGCGGCTGGCCGGAGCGGCCGAGCTGGGCTGGTCGCCGGCGGCCACGCACGACTGGGACTCCTACCGGTCCCGGCTCGCGGCCCAGGGGCCCCGCTGGACAGCCATGGGCATCCACTACCACCGGTCCCCCCAGGTGCCCTGGTAGCGCCGGGCCGGGCCGGCGAGGGCAGCCGGTCCGGGAGCGGGCCCACCGCAGGACCGGTTCGCGAACCCGGACCGGTGCGGTGCCGCGCACTCACCGGTGCGGTGCCGGTCCCGGGACCGGCACGGGGTGCGGAAGTCGGATGATTGCGCCCGGCCAGGGGGCCGGCCCGGACCGACAGGGTCATGCGGGCTGCGGGGCGCGTGTCTCCGGGGTGGCCGGGACGTCGCGGGTCTCGTGCATGATCAGCAGCCCGTTGACCGCCATCAGTGTGGCGGTCAGGCAGTGGACGCCGAGCGCGGTGGCCATGGAGCCGTGGTGGGCCAGGACGTTGGCCATGTCACCGTATGCGGCGAGGGACTCCACCAGCAGTGCCCAGCCCAGCGCCCGGCGGTGGCCGGTCACCAGCAGGACGCCCAGGACCAGGGCCAGGACGACGTCGCGGACTCCCTTGACGATCAGAAAGCCGTCGCCGTCGCCGGACGGCCGGCCCGGCAGGCCGTAGCCCGGTGCCGTCGTCTCCGGGCTCAGGATGTACTCCGTCCCGAACCAGAGGATGAAGAGGATGAAGGCGGCGGCCAGGAAGGTGTTGATCTTCTTCAGCGGCATGGTTCTTCTCCTTGCGAGTCTTGGTCACCCTGGTGGGCTTCGCGGAGCGTGATGAGTCGTCCGGCGTGCGAACGGACGGCGCGGATGCGGCTGATCGAGGGGCGTGGTGTGTCGCACCCGCGGTGGCGGGGGTGTGCGCAGCGGCCGTGCTCCGAAAGGCCGGGAGTACGTTGACCTGCGCCATCCCCGGGCGGGGATCGTGGCACCGGTGCGGTTGCGGCCGGTCGGCCCGCCGGCTCAGGCGAGGGCGGCGACGAGCAGGGTGAAGGCGGCGATGATGACGGCGACGCGGACGTGGTGGTAGCGGCCCCAGCGGTTCGTCTGCTCCTTCCAGTCGGCGGGCCGGTTCTCGGGGGTCCACGTCCTGTTCCGGTTGTTGATCGGGACGAGCAGCAGGACCGACATGATCACGCTGAGCACCAGCAGTGCGGCGGCGGTGACGACCAGTCCGGTGCCGTGGTGGTGCCGGCCGGCGACGGCCCAGACCACGACGAGGGCGAGGGAGCCGACGTACCAGACCGGCATGGCGGCGCCGAGCATCCGGCCCCCGTGGGCGTGGCCGAGCTGGCTGCTGTCCTCGGGGAGGGCGTTGAGGACCGGGTTCATGACGAAGGCGACGGAGAACTCCACCCCCACCATCAGACCGACGACCACGGTGGTGAAGACCTCGAGTGCGGTGAGCATGCTGACCCCCTGGACCTAGCAGTGATAGGTGATGAAGCAACGCTAGGCTGCTGCCGCTCGAATGTCTAGCGGTGCTAGAATCGCCTTATGTCGGTACAGGAACGCAAGGAGCGCGAGCGGGCGAGCCGGGAGCGCCTCATCGTCGCCACGGCCCGCGAACTCGCCGAGCAGCAGGGCTGGGACGCGGTCACCACCCGCCGGCTCGCTGAGCGCATCGAATACAGCCAGCCCGTCCTCTACAGCCACTTCCGCGGCAAACGGGAGATCATCGGCGCCGTCGCCCTCCAGGGCGCCGGCGAACTGGCCGCGGCGGTGCGGGCCGCGACCGCCACCGCGGACGGCCCGCGCGCCCGGGTGCACGCCCTCGCGCGCGCCTACCTCGACTTCGCCGAACGCCATCCGGCGGTCTACGACGCCATCTTCCAGCTCGACGGCGGTCTTCCCTACGCCCGGGAGGACACCCCGGAACCTCTCAAGGACGCCTTCGGTGCCCTGCTGGAGAGCCTCGGTGAGGTTGCCGGGAGCGGTGTGGAACCGGGGCTGTTCACCGAGACGGTCTGGGCGTGCCTGCACGGGCTGGCCACCCTCACCCGGGCGGGACGGCTGCCGCCGCAGGACACCGAGCGGAGGCTGGCGCTGCTGGTCGACCGGCTCGCCGTGGTCTGACCCCCCGTCCGGCGGGGGCCGGAGGGCGCCCGCCCGGGCCCCCGCTGCCCGCCGCCCGGGCCCCCGCTGCCCTCCGCCCGAGGGCCGTCCGCTCTCGCGGTTGCGGGCGGCCCTCAGTGCCGTGCGCGAGGCTGCTTCTCCGTCAGGCCCCGCCGCCAGTAGCCGACGAACGTGATCCGGCGCCGGTCGATGCCGGCCTCGCCGACCAGGTGCCGACGCGGCGACCTCACGTGGGAGGCCTCGCCGGCCAGTCACACGTACGGCTTCGTGCCCGCTCCCCGCGCGGTGGCGCCGAGGGCGTCGAGGGCGTCGAGGGTCAGGGGTGCGGGGCCGTCCTCAGGGGCGCGGTCCCGGTCGGGCTGCCGGACCAGCCCCCTCTGGTACGTGCCGGAGGAGTCGAGGAAGAGGATCGGGGCCGTGGGCGCGCCGAGCGTCGGGATCTCCGTCTACGACCGGCAGCTCACCGGTCCGCTGCAGCGGATGCTGGACCTGCCGGGAAGCGCTTCGAGGACGCGGCGGCCCGGCGCTCCGCGCCGCCGCCCGCGCGAGGCCCGGCATCAGGGTGATGGCCGGCTCCGCCGGCCAGGACCTGCTTTCGAACGGGGCGGAGCGCCCGCCGGACAAGTCGAAGTCAGGTTAGCCTGACCTTGCTAACTGTCCAGAGGGTGGGGCGCTCCGCCGCCCGTCGCGCTCAGCCCGCCAGGCCCAACTCCCGCGCGATCAGCATCCGCTGGACCTCGCTGGTGCCCTCGCCGATCTCCAGGATCTTGGAGTCCCGCCACATCCGGGCCACCGGGTACTCGTTCATGAAGCCGTAGCCGCCGTGGATCTGGGTGGCCTCGCGGGCGTTGTCCACCGCGACGGTCGAGGAGTGCAGCTTGGCCAGCGCCGCCTCCTTCTTGAACGGATCCCCAGCCACCAGTCGGGCCGCCGCGTCCCGCCAGGCGAGGCGGGCCGTGTGCGCGCGCATCTCCATGTCGGCGATCTTGAACTGGATGGCCTGGTTGGCGCCGATCGGCCGGCCGAAGGCGTGGCGCTCCCGGGCGTACTTCACCGACTCGTCCACGCAGCCCTGCGCCAGACCGGTGGCCAGCGCGGCGATGGCGATGCGGCCCTCGTCCAGGATGCGCAGGAACTGGGCGTAGCCCCGGCCCTTCTCGCCCAGCAGGTTCTCCGCCGGGACCCGCACGTCGGAGAAGGACAGCTCGCGGGTGTCGGAGGCGTTCCACCCGACCTTCGAGTACGGCGCCGCCACCTGGAAGCCGGGAGTGCCGGACGGGACGATGATCGACGAGATCAGCGGCCGGCCGTCGGGCTTGCGCCCGGTCACCGCGGTGACCGTCACCAGGCCCGTGATGTCGGTGCCGGAATTGGTGATGAAGCACTTGCTGCCGTTGATCACCCATTCGTTCGTCGACTCGTCCAGCCGGGCCGTCGTGCGGGTCGCGCCCGCGTCGGAGCCCCCGTCCGGCTCGGTCAGGCCGAAGGCGCCCAGCATCTCGCCCGCGCACAGCCGCGGCAGCCAGGTGCGCTTCTGCTCCTCGGTGCCGAACAGGTGGATCGGCATCGCACCGAGCGACACCCCCGCCTCCAGCGTGATCGCCACCGAGGAGTCCACCCGGGCCAGCTCCTCCAGTGCCACGCCGAGTGCCAGGTAGTCGCCGCCCATGCCGCCGTACTCCTCGGGGAACGGCAGCCCGAACAGGCCCATGCGGCCCATCTCGCGCACGATCTCGTAGGGGAACTCGTGCCGCTCGTAGAAGTCGCCGATCTTCGGGGCCACCACGTCGTGCGCGAACTCCTCCACGGTGCGGCGGAGTTCCTCCAGCTCGGAGGGGAGACGGTAGTCCATGCTGATCACTGGTCCTTGTGGGAGAGGGCGCGGACGGTACGGGACGGGCTGGGGCGGCCCAGATGTGCGGCCATCCACTCGCTGGTGGCGACGAGGCGGCCGAGGTCGACACCGGTCTCGATGCCGAGGCCGTGCAGCATCCACACGAGGTCCTCGGTGGCGAGGTTGCCGGTGGCGGACCGGGCGTACGGGCAGCCCCCCAGGCCGCCCGCCGAGGCGTCGACGGTGGTGACGCCGTGCTGGAGTGCGGCCAGGGTGTTGGCGAGCGCCTGACCGTAGGTGTCGTGGAAGTGCACGCCGAGCGCACCGGTGGGCACGCCCCGCCCGGCCAGCTCCGAGAGCAGCGCGGCCACATGGCCGGGGGTGGCCACCCCGATGGTGTCTCCGAGGCTCAGCTCGTCGCACCCCATGTCCAGCAGCGCCCGGCAGACCCGGACGACCTGCGCGAGGGGGACGGCGCCCTCCCAGGGGTCGCCGAAGCACATCGACAGGTAGCCGCGCACATGGCCCCCCTCGGCCTTCGCCCGGGCCACCACCGGCTCGAACATGGCGAGCGCCTCGTCGACCGTGCGGTTCAGGTTGGCCTTGGCGAAGGACTCGGTGGCGCTGGCGAAGACGGCGACGCGCCGGGCGCCCAGTGCGAGCGCGCGGTCCAGGCCGCGTTCGTTGGGGACCAGTACCGGAAGGTCGGCGGGCAGGTCGGCGATGAGCGGGAACAGCTCCTCGGCGTCGGCGAGCTGGGGAACCCAGCGGGGGTGCACGAAGCTGGTCGCCTCGATCGTGGTCAGTCCCGCGCCGGCGAGGCGGCGGACGAACTCCGCCTTCACCGCCGTCGGTACCGTCGCCTGCTCGTTCTGCAGGCCGTCGCGTGCGCCCACCTCGTGGATCCGGACCCGTGCGGGCAGGCCCTCGGCGGGCACCTTCATCGGCAGTCCGGGGACGGTCATGCGGTCGCCTCCTCGTGCGGTGCGATCACGGCGAGCACCTGGTCCATGGCGACCGCGGTGCCGGGCGAGACGTCCAGCCCGGTGACGGTGCCGGCGTGCGGGGCGGCGATGACGTGCTCCATCTTCATCGCCTCCACGACCAGCAGGCTCTGCCCGGCGGCCACCTCGTCGCCGACGGCGACCTTCACCACCGTCACCGTGCCCGGCATCGGCGCGGTCAGCGAGTCGGCGCCGGCGTGCGCGGCGCGGGTGAGGGAGGCCGCGACCGGGTCGTGGTCGCGCACCTGCCAGGCGTCGCCGTCCCGGCCGAGCCAGGTGCCGTCCGGCAGGACGGCGAAGGCGTGGCGGACGCCGTCGAGCTGGAACGCGAACCGGTCCCCGGCACCCGGTCCGGGCAGTACCGTCCCCGCCACCGGAAGGGCGGTGTCCGCGCCGTCCGGGAGGAGTTCGGTGCCCCCGCCGGCCGTGGAGCGCACCCGCACGGTCACCGGGTCGTGGCCGGGCACCCGCAGGTGGTACGGGGTCCAGGCGGGCTCGCCGCCCAGCCGCCAGCCGTCCGCGGCGGAGAACGGGTCGGCCCAGCCGTCGGCCGCACCGCCGGCGAGGGCCGCGTGGCGCAGCAGCGCCGCCGCCGCGTACACCTCCGGTGGCACCTGCCCCGCGACCAGGCCGTCCACCTCCCGCTCGACCAGTCCGGTGTCCAACTCCCCCCGGACGACGGCCGGATGGGCCAGCAGCCGGCGCAGGAACCCGGCGTTGGTCTGCACGCCCAGCGTCACGGTGTCCGCGAGGGCCGACCGCAGCCGGCGCAGCGCCGTCGCCCGGTCCGGGCCGTAGCCGATGACCTTCGCCAGCATCGGGTCGTACAGGCTGCCCACCTCGCCGCCCTCGGTGAGGCCGGAGTCGGTGCGCACGCCCTCGCCGGCCGGTTCGCGCAGCTTCAGGGCCGTGCCGCCGGACGGCAGGAAGCCGCGGGCCGGGTCCTCGGCGCAGAGGCGGGCCTCCACGGCGTGCCCGGTGATCCGCACGTCGTCCTGCCCGAACCCCAGCCGCTCGCCGGCCGCCACCCGCAGCTGCCACTCCACCAGGTCCAGGGCGCCGCCGGCCGGGTCGACGGAGACGGCCAGTTCGGTCACCGGGTGCTCGACCTGGAGCCGGGTGTTCATCTCCATGAAGTAGTACTGGGAGGGGTCGGTGCCCGGCACGATGAACTCCACCGTGCCCGCGCCCCGGTAGCCGCAGGAGCGGGCCGCCTGCACGGCCGCCTCGCCCATCGCCGCGCGCGTCGCCTCGTCCAGCAGCACGCTGGGCGCCTCCTCGACGATCTTCTGGTGCCGCCGCTGCAGGGAGCACTCGCGCTCGCCCAGGTGCACGACCTTGCCGTGGCCGTCGGCGAGGACCTGGATCTCGATGTGCCGGGGCCGGTCGATCCACCGCTCGACGAGCAGCGTGTCGTCGCCGAAGGAGGCACGCGCCTCGCGTCGCGCGGCGGCGATCTCGTCCTCGAGGGTGCTCATGTCCCGCACCAGGCGCATGCCCTTGCCGCCGCCGCCCGCCGAGGGCTTGAGCAGCACGGGCGCCCCCAGGTCGCGGGCCGCCTCGGCGAGTTCCGGGTCGCGTCCGCCGGGCACGACGGGGACACCGGCGGCGCGCACCGTCTCCTTGGCGCGGATCTTGTCGCCCATCAGCGCGATCGCGTCGGCGGGCGGCCCGACGAAGACCAGCCCGGCCTCCTCGCAGGCGCGGGCGAAGCCGGCGTTCTCGGCGAGGAAGCCGTACCCCGGGTGGACGGCCTGCGCGCCGCCGCGGGCGGCGGCGTCCAGCAGGCGCTCGACGGAGAGATAGCTGTCCGCCGCCGGCGGCGGGCCGATCCGAACCGCGGTGTCGGCCTCCCGGACGTGCCGGGCGCCGGCGTCCGCGTCGGAGAAGACGGCCACCGAGCGGACGCCCATCGACCGCAGCGTGCGGATGACGCGGACGGCGATCTCGCCCCGGTTGGCCACCAGGACCGTGTCGAACATGGACACTCCCCTCACATCCGGAAGACGCCGAACTGGGGCGCCGTGTAGTCCTTCTGGGCAAGCGGCGCGTTGGCGCAGGCGGTCAGCGCCAGCCCCAGCACCCGGCGGGTCTCCAACGGGTCGATGACCCCGTCGTCCCACAGGCGGGCGGTGGCGTAGTAGGCGTTGCCCTGGTGCTCGTACTGGGCGCGGATCGGCGCCTTGAACGCCTCCTCCTCCTCGGCCGGCCAGGACTCCCCGCGCGCCTGGAGCTGGTCCCGCTTGACGGTGGCGAGGACGGAGGCGGCCTGCTCACCGCCCATCACGGAGATCTTGGCGCCCGGCCACATCCACAGGAAGCGGGGCGAGTAGGCCCGCCCGCACATGGAGTAGTTGCCCGCGCCGTACGATCCGCCGACCACCACGGTCAGCTTCGGCACGCGGGTGCAGGCGACCGCCGTGACCATCTTGGCGCCGTGCTTGGCGATGCCGCCCGCCTCGTAGTCCCGGCCGACCATGAATCCGGAGATGTTCTGCAGGAACACCAGCGGGATGCCGCGCTGGTCGCACAGCTCGATGAAGTGGGCGCCCTTCTGGGCGGACTCGGAGAACAGGATGCCGTTGTTGGCGACGATCCCGACCGGGTGGCCCATGATCCGGGCGAAGCCGGTGACCAGGGTCTGGCCGTACTCCGACTTGAACTCCGCGAAGCGGGATCCGTCGACGACGCGGGCGATGATCTCGCGCACGTCGTAGGGGGTGCGGGAGTCGACCGGCACGGCGCCGTACAGGCCCAGGGGGTCGGCCTTCGGCTCCACGGCCGGCTCCACCTTCCAGGGCAGCGGGCCGCGGGCGGGGAGCGTGGAGACGATGGTGCGCACGATGCGCAGGGCGTGCGCGTCGTCCTCGGCGAGGTGGTCGGTCACCCCGGAGACCCGGGAGTGCACCTCGCCGCCGCCCAGCTCCTCCGCGGTGACGACCTCGCCGGTGGCGGCCTTCACCAGCGGCGGACCGCCGAGGAAGATGGTGCCCTGGTTGCGGACGATGACCGCCTCGTCGCTCATGGCCGGGACGTACGCCCCGCCGGCCGTGCACGAACCGAGCACCGCGGCGATCTGCGGGATCCCCGCGCCGGACATCCTGGCCTGGTTGTAGAAGATCCGGCCGAAGTGCTCGCGGTCGGGGAAGACCTCGTCCTGCATCGGCAGGAAGGCGCCGCCGGAGTCCACCAGGTACAGGCAGGGCAGCCGGTTCTCCAGCGCCACCTCCTGCGCGCGCAGGTGCTTCTTCACCGTCATCGGGTAGTACGTGCCGCCCTTGACGGTGGCGTCGTTGGCGACGATCACGCACTCGCGTCCGCTGACCCGGCCGATCCCGGCGATCACGCCGGCCGCCGGGGCCTGCCCGTCGTACATCTCCTCGGCGGCGAGCGGGGCGAGCTCCAGGAACGGCGAACCGGGGTCGAGCAGCATGTCCACCCGCTCCCGCGGCAGCAGCTTGCCCCGCGCGGTGTGCCGCGCCCGCGCCTTCTCGCCCCCGCCGAGGCGCGCCCGCCCCAGCCTGGCGTGCAGTTCCCCGACGAGGGCGCGGTGCGCCTCCTCGTTGGCCTGCCAGGCCGCCGACGCGGGATCCGCCGCGCTCGTCAGCTCCGGTGCCTCGTGCATCCTGAGGTCCCCTCACCCAGCGATCGTGTCTGTTAATGAGCGTTAACCGTTTCCGTCAGGTTAACGACCGCTAACCTCATTGTCTAGAATCACTTGCATGGCCACCAGAACCGACGCCCCCACCCGCCGCGAGCAGATCCTCAAGGAGGCCGCCCGGCTCTTCGCCGCGCGCGGCTTCCACGGTGTGGGCGTCGACGAGATAGGCGCCGCCGTCGGGATCAGCGGACCGGGGCTGTACCGGCACTTCGCCGGCAAGGACGCGATGCTCGCCGAGCTGCTGGTCGGCATCAGCGGGCAGCTCCTGACCGGCGCCAGGCGGCGGCTGGCGGAGGCCGACGGGCGGTCCGCCGGGCAGGTGCTGGACGCGCTCATCGAGGGGCACATCGACTTCGCCCTCGACGACCGCCCGCTCATCACCCTGCACGACCGCGAGCTGGACCGGTTGCGGGACACCGACCGCAAGCTGGTGCGGCAGCTCCAGCGGCAGTACGTCGAGCTGTGGGTGGGTGTCGTCCGCGAGCTGTACCCGGCGCTGGCCGAGGCGGCCGCCCGGTCGGCGGTCCACTCGGTCTTCGGCCTGCTGAACTCCACCCCGCACCTCGGCCGGGGCGGGACGCTGCCGGGGCGCGGGGCCACGGCGGAGCTGCTGCACCGGATGGCGCGGGGGGCGTTCGCGGCGGCGGGGTCGGCCGGAGAGCCGGCCGAGGGGTGAGGCGGGGCGTCCGGGGCCGTCACCGGCGGTGCGGACCTGCGGCGGCGCGGGGCGGCGTGGGCCCGCGGTCGGTCCGGGCCGGCGGTCGGTCCGGGCGGGTGGTGCAACTCACCCTGGACGGGTGAGCGTACTCGCCGGTATCTTCGAGTCTGAGCAAGCGCTTAGACAGGCCGACCGAAGACGTGGAGGTGCCGCCGTGCGCCGTACGGTGTTCAACGAGGATCACGAGGCGTTCCGGGAGACCCTTCGCGCCTTCATCGAGGCCGAGGTCGTCCCGGTCTACGACGAGTGGTTCGCAGCCGGCCAGGCGCCGCGCGACTTCTACTACAAGCTCGGCGAGCTGGGCCTCTTCGGCATCAACGTGCCCGAGGAGTTCGGCGGCGCGGGCATGGACAGCCACAAGTTCGAGGCCGTCCTGTACGAGGAGACCGCACGCGCGGGCGTCCAGTTCGGCGGCTCCGGCGTGCACGTGCTGCTCGCCCTGCCGTACATCAGGATGCTGGCCACCGACGAGCAGAAGAAGCGCTACCTGCCGAAGTTCGTCACCGGCGAGGAGATGTGGGCCATCGCGATGACGGAGCCGGGCACCGGATCCGACCTCGCCGGCATGAAGACCACCGCCAAGCTCTCCGAGGACGGCTCGCACTACGTCCTCAACGGCGCCAAGACCTTCATCACCGGCGGCGTCCACGCCGACCGGGTCATCGTCTGCGCCCGCACCGCCGCCCCGACCGCCGAGGACCGCCGCCACGGCATCTCGCTGTTCGCGGTGGACACCGAGTCCGAGGGCTACTCGGTCGGCCGCAAGCTGGACAAGCTGGGCCTGCGCACCTCCGACACCGCGGAGCTGGCCTTCGTCGACGTCAAGGTGCCCGCCGAGGACCTGCTCGGCGAGGAGAACAAGGGCTTCTCCTACCTCGGCCACAACCTGGCCTCCGAGCGCTGGGGCATCGCCTTCGGCGCCTACGCGCAGGCCAAGGCCGCCGTCCGGTTCGCCAAGCAGTACGTGCAGGAGCGCACCGTCTTCGGCAAGCCGGTCGCCCACTTCCAGAACACCAAGTTCGAACTGGCCGCCTGCCAGGCCGAGGTGGACGCCGCCGAGGCCGTCGCCGACCGTGCGACGGAGGCACTGGACGCCGGGGAGCTGACCCCCGCCGAGGCCGCCTCCGCCAAGCTGTTCTGCACCGAGGTCGCGCACCGGGTCATCGACCGGTGCCTCCAGCTCCACGGCGGCTACGGGTACATGAACGAGTACCCGATCGCCCGCCTGTACGCCGACAACCGCGTCAACCGCATCTACGGCGGCACCAGCGAGATCATGAAGACGATCATCGCCAAGGACATGGGGCTGTGAGGGCCCCGGAAAAGCCTGCACGGTACAACTGACGTATGAGTCAGGCACTCCAGTCCCTGCTCGATCTGCTCGACCTGGAGCGGATCGAGCAGGACATCTTCCGCGGCCGGTCCCGCTCCGCCGTCGTCCCCCGCGTCTTCGGCGGGCAGGTCGCGGCGCAGGCGCTGGTCGCCGCCGGGCGGACGGTCCCCGCGGACCGGCACGCCCACTCCCTGCACGCCTACTTCCTGCGGCCGGGCGATCCGGGCGCGCCCATCGTCTACAACGTGGACCGCATCCGCGACGGCCGCTCCTTCACCACCCGCCGCGTGGTCGCCGTCCAGCACGGGCAGTCGATCTTCCACCTGTCGGCGTCCTTCCAGACGCCCGAGGAGGGGCTCGACCACCAGGCCCCGATGCCGCCCGCGCCCGACCCGGCCACCCTGCCGACCTCCGAGGAGCGGCTGCGCGGCTACCCCCACCTGCCCTCCGAGGTCGTGGAGCGGTTCGTGGAGGCCCGCGCCGCGGTCGATCTGCGCTACGTCGACGAGCCGCCGTTCGGCCGCTTCGGCGAGCCCCGCGAGCCGCACTCCCAGGTGTGGTTCCGCACCAACGGCAAGCTCGACGCGGCGGTCGACGAGCCGCTGCTGCACGTCGTGCTGGCCACCTACGTCTCCGACATGACGCTGCTGGACTCCGTGCTGCTCGCGCACGGCCGGGGCGGCTGGGCCGTCGGCGACGTGGTCGGCGCCTCCCTCGACCACGCCATGTGGTTCCACCGGCCGTTCCGCGCCGACGAGTGGCTGCTGTACGACCAGGAGTCCCCCTCGGCGCACGGCGGCCGCGGCCTCGGCCAGGCCCGCATCTACACCCAGGACGGGCGCCTGGCCATCTCGGTCATCCAGGAGGGCCTGGTCCGCGTCCCGCGCTGAACCCGCGCCCCCGGTGCGGGACTGCCCGCCCGGTGCGGGACTGCCCGCCCGGGGGTGGGCCGCGCCCGCGCTGCGGGGCCGTCCGCGTCCTGCGAGCGGTCGCGCCCCCGCCGCGGGACCACTCCGCTTCCCGCGGTGGGCCGCGCCCCGGTGCGGCCTCCGGTACGCCCCGGACACCGCCCGGGGCTCCGGCCCGACCGCCCGGGGCGGTGTCGCGCTACGCCTGCGCCAGGCCCGCCTCGGACAGCAGGTAGGCGGTCATCGGGTCGTAGTGGCGGGGGCTGGTCACGTGGTCGTCCAGCGGCACCGCCACCTGGAGGGTGCCCTCCGACTCGGCGAGGAACAGCGCCGGGTCGTTGCAGTCGGCGTAGCCCGCGGAGTCGACGCCGTGCTGTGCCGCGTACCCCGCCCAGCCGTGGTCGGCGACGACGAGGTCGGGCAGCGGGCGGCCGGCCTGCTCCAGGGCGGTGAGGATCGCCCGCATCGGCTCACCGGAGTGGGTGTGCCACAGCGAGGCGCCGTGCTCCAGCATCGCCACGTCCGCGAACTGCATCACGTAGCCCTCGTCCGTGGCCAGCCCCTCCGGGATGACCACGATCTCGCAGCCGGCCGCGCGCAGGCCGGCGGCGGTCGCCCGGTGCACGTCGAGCAGCCCGCCGGGATGCCCGGTGGCGAACAGCACCCGCTGCCGCCCGTCGGCGGCCTTGCGCAGCCGCGCCGCCAGCCGGTCCAGTGCGGCCACCGTCAGCTCCGGGTCGATGGTGTCCTGGCCGTACCGGTGCTCGGGGTCGTCGCTGACGCCGACCCGCTCCGCCATCACCGCCAGCACGTCCTGCTCGTCGTTCCAGCGGTCGCCGAGTTCCAGGCCGAGCCAGAAATTGCGGTCTCCGTTGGAGAGCTTGCGGTAGTGGGAGAGGTTGTTCTCCCGCGGGGTGGCCACGTCCCCCGCGATGCGGGTGCTGACGAGGTGGTCGAGGAGCTCGGCGCGGCTGGGTGTCCCGGGTATCGGCATGCGTCCCATTGTGAGGCAGCGGCAGGCGCCGCCACCCGGTGTCCCGGCCGCTGGGACGCGGCTCACTCGGCCGGCCGCGCCCCCTTGCGCATCACAGCCGCCGCAGCGCGAACCACAACTCCATCCGGACGTCCGGATCGTCCAGATCCGCCTCCAGCAGCGCCGCGCAGCGGCCGATGCGCTGCCGCACGGTGTTGCGGTGCACGGACAGCGCCACCGAGGTCCGGTCCCAGCTCCCGTGCAGCGACAGCCAGGCGCGCAGGGTCTCCGCCAGCACGGCCGGGAGCGGCGCCAGCAGGGCGCGGGCGTGCGCGGCGGCCTCCTCCGGCGGCAGCAGGTCGGCGAGCGGGCCGGGCCTGCCGTCGTCCCGCACCAGCGTGGAACGCACGGCCCGGGCACGGGCCAGGGCGCGTGCCGCCCGGGCGTCCGCGGCCGGCAGGTCGGCCGGCGTCGCGGCGGCGCCGACGCCGAGCGTCCAGCCGGGCAGCGCGGCCGGCTCCCGGCCCCCGGGCACCAGCACCCGCACCACCTGCCCGGCGACGTCCACCAGCGCGGAGCCGAGCGCCGCGCCGAGCGAGGCGGCGGCCGTCGCGTCGGGCACGCCCGCGCCGTCCGCTTCCGGCCGGGCGGCGTGCACCACGGCCCACGCACCCCCGCCGAGCAGCGGCGCCACCTCCTCGGGTGCCGCCCCCAGCAGCAGCCTGACCAGGGCGGAGGCACGGGCCGCTCCGGAGCCGCCGTGGTGCTCGCCGGTGAGGAGGGTGAGCAGGACGGCGGCGACCGAGGCGATGGTGCGGTCGCCGGGCTCGCGCCCCGGAGCGGCAACCCCCAGCACGAACCCCTCGTCCGCGCCGAGCGCGTAGGCGGTCAGACGGCCGCCGTCGGAGCTGTCGGCGGCGGTGGCGGAGGCGCGCCGCGCGACCTCCCCGGCCAGCGCCGCCAGCGCCGACCGCACCCGCTCGGGCTGCTCCCGACCGGCACGGGCGAGCACGGTGCCCTCCGGGCCGTACAGCACCGCCAGGCCGCCGACCCGGTGCGCGAGCTGCCGCAGCACCGAGGCCACCGGGTCGGGCCGGGAGGCCGCGGCGGCCAGGCTCTGCTGGGCCTCGGTGACCCGGCGCAGCTCGGCGAGGCGGGCCTGCGCCATCAGCCCCCAGACCGCCCGTGCCACCCCGGAGAAGGTGGTCCGCGGCGGCACCTCGACCAGCGGCAGGCGGTGGGCCTCGCAGGCCTCGACGAGCGCGGCCGGCACGGTGTCGTGGAGGGGTGCCAGACCGAATCCGAGGGCCGCACCGCCCGCGGCGACGATCCGGGAGACGTAGCCGTCGAAGTAGTCCCCGCCGGGCTCGCGGCTGTCGGGGGCCCCGGAGTCACCTGCGTCCCCGGAGCCGCCTGCGTCCCCGGAGCCGCCCGCATGGCCTGCGTCCCCGGAGCCGCCCGCATGGCCTGCGTCCCCGGAGCCGCCCGCATGGCCAGCGTCCCCGGAGCCGCCCGCGTGCCCGGTGGTACCGGCTTCCCCGGCGGTGCCGGTGGCCTCCGGGACGTGCACGCCCGCCGTCAGCAGCAGCTCGCCGCCCAGCAGGTACGGATACGGGTCCGCCATCTCCGAGGTGTGCACCCAGTGGACGACCCGGTCCGCGCCGGACGGCCCGGCGATCTGCCGCAGGCCCAGTTCCTCGCGGGCCAGCAGCGCGGCGAGGGGGACCGAGGGAGCCGGGGGGACGGCGGGATCCGGCATGGTGTGCATTTCCTCCGGGAGGTTCTGCTCGAATGGAGGAAACGTACACTTCTCACCTGCTCTCCGGCCACCTACTGTCGGTGCCGGCCGGCGGCCCCCGGACATGTGCGGGCGCCCCCGTGCGCAGGCGCCCGAGAGAAGTATTCGGATCGGCGTTCGATTCTGCGTCCGGAGTGTTCCCGGCCCAGCGGTAGCGCCGCCCCCGTCGCTGCATGACGCTGCACGAGAGACAGAACGCAGGAAAGAAGGCATCCGACCATGACCGGCAACGAGACGCCCCGCGGCCCCGTCGACTCCTCCCGCGTCCCGCGGTACGCCGGACCCGCGACCTTCGCCCGGCTGCCCCGACTCGACGAGGTCGGCCGCGCCGACGTCGCCGTCGTCGGTGTGCCGTTCGACTCGGGCGTCTCGTACCGGCCGGGCGCCCGCTTCGGCGGCAACGCGATCCGCGAGGCGTCCCGGCTGCTGCGCCCCTACAACCCCGCCCAGGACGCCTCGCCCTTCGCCCTCGCCCAGGTCGCGGACGCCGGCGACATCGCGGTCAACCCCTTCCACATCAACGAGGCGGTCGAGACCGTCGAGGCGGCCGCGGACGACCTGCTCGGCACCGGCGCCCGGCTGATGACCCTCGGCGGCGACCACACCATCGCGCTGCCGCTGCTGCGGTCCGTCGCCAAGCGGCACGGCCCGGTCGCCCTGCTCCACTTCGACGCCCACCTCGACACCTGGGACACCTACTTCGGCGCCGAGTACACCCACGGCACCCCGTTCCGCCGGGCCGTGGAGGAGGGCGTCCTCGACACCTCGGCGCTCTCCCACGTCGGCATCCGCGGCCCGCTGTACGGCAAGCAGGACCTCACCGACGACGAGAAGATGGGCTTCGGCATCGTCACCTCGGCGGACGTCTACCGCCGCGGCGCCGACGAGGTGGCCGACCAGCTCCGCCAGCGCATCGGCGACCGCCCGCTCTACGTCTCCATCGACATCGACTGCCTGGACCCGGCGCACGCGCCCGGCACCGGCACTCCCGAGGCCGGCGGCATGACCTCGCGCGAGCTGCTGGAGATCCTGCGCGGCCTGGCGTCCTGCAACCTCGTCTCGGCGGACGTCGTCGAGGTGGCTCCCGCCTACGACCACGCGGAGATCACCTCGGTGGCGGCGTCCCACACCGCGTACGAACTGACCACCCTGATGAGCCGCCGGATCGCGGCGGACCGGAAGGACGCGTAAGCCAAGTGACCCACGAGCACGACCCGGTGCTGCGCCCGACCGAGCGGCAGGCGGCGGCCGCGCTGAACCCCCCTCCCGGCCGCAACGGCGGGGACCTGGTCGTGGAGACCCTGGCCGGGCTGGGCGCGACGACCGTCTTCGGCCTGCCCGGCCAGCACGCCCTGGGCCTGTTCGACGCGCTGCGCCGCTCGGACCTCAGGTACGTGGGCCTGCGGATGGAGAACAACGCGGGATTCGCGGCGGACGCCTACGGCAGGATCACCGGCGAGGCGGCCCCGCTGCTGCTGTCCACCGGTCCGGGCGCGCTGACCTCGCTGGCGGCGCTCCAGGAGGCCGCCGCGGCCTCCGCCCCCGTCCTGGCGGTCAGCAGCCAGGTGCCCACGGCCGGGCTGGGCGGCGGCCGCCACGGCTACCTGCACGAACTCGCCGATCAGGCGGCCTCGTTCCGGAGCGTCGTGAAGTCGGTCCACACCGTCCGCAGTCAGTCCCAGATCCCGTCGGCGATCACGGCGGCCTGGCAGTCGGCGCTGACCGCCCCGCACGGGCCGGTGTGGGTGGAGATCCCGCAGGACGTGCTGCTGGCGGAGACCTCGCTGCCGGTGGTGACGGCCGTGGACGCCACCCCGGAGACGCCCGCCCCGCGCCCCGAACTCACCGCGGTCGCCGCCGACCTGCTGTCGCGCGCCGAGCGGCCGGCGATCATCGCGGGCGGGGGAGTGGTACGGGCGGACGCCTCCGGCAAGTTGCGGCGACTGGCGGAGAAGCTCGACGCCCCCGTCGCCACCACCTTCGGCGGCAAGGGCGCCTTCCCCTGGACGCACCCGCTGTCGCTCCGGTCCTGGCTTGAGGACGGGCACACCACGGACTTCCTCGAGGACGCCGACGTCCTGCTGGTGGTCGGCTCCGGCCTCGGCGAACTGTCCTCCAACTACCACACGTTCGCGCCGCGCGGCCGGATCGTCCAGATCGAGGCGGACCTCGGCAAGCTGGAGTCCAACCACCCGGCCCTCGGTATCCACGCGGACGCCCGGCTCGCCCTCCAGGCGCTGCTGGAGACGGTGGCGGACCGCTCGGACGCCACTGCCCCGCAGCGGGTCCGGGACCTGCTGGGGCGGGTCGCCGAGCGCATCGGCGCCCAGGACCTCGCCCTGGAGCAGCGGCTGCTCGCGTCCGTGCGCGGCGCGCTCCCCGACGGCTGCCCCTCCTTCTGGGACATGACCATCCTGTCGTACTGGGCGTGGTCCGCCTTCGACCCGCGGGGCGCCAACACCATGCACTCCGCCCAGGGCGCCGGCGGCCTCGGCTACGCCTTCCCGGCGGCCCTGGGAGCCGCGGTCGCGGAGCCGGGCCGCCCGGTGCTCGCGGTGTCCGGCGACGGAGGCGCGCTGTACTCGGTGGCCGAACTGGCCACCGCCCGCCAGCACGACCTGGACGTCACCTGGCTGATCGTCGACGACGGCGGGTACGGCATCCTGCGCGAGTACATGACCGACACGTTCGGGCAGGCGACGGCCACCGATCTGATGCGGCCGGACTTCGTGGCCCTGGCCGGGTCGTTCGGGGTGCCCGCGGTGCGCACGACCCCGCAGGCCCTGGAGGACGACCTGGCCGGGGCGCTGGCGGCGCCCGGCCCCTCGGTGGTCGTCCTCCCGGCGGTGCTGCGGATGTTCGCGCCGACCCACCTCGACCGGGCTGGCCGTGCGGACCGTGCGGGCCGGCCGGGCCCTCAGCCGACGTCCGACGGGTCCAGCCGGTAGAGCGCGGACTGCCCGGACTGCCCGGACCCGCCGGTCGCGGCGTCCTCGGCGGCCGAACCGGCGCCCTCCGCCTCGGATCCGGAGCCGGAGGAGCCGGACGCGTACGCGCTCGCCTCCACCAGGGTGCCGTGCTCCTGCACCCAGGCGGTCACCTCGGCGCTGACGCTGTTCCCGCCGCGTCCGGGGCCACCGCCCATCCCGCCGCCGACCTGGACGTAGTGCAGTGAGCCCTGCTTCACCAGCGCCTTGAGCCGGTCGACCGTCATGCCCTTGTCGCTGCCGGTGAAGCCGTACATGGAGATGACGGGCCGGCGGGTGCTCAGGATGATCTGGGCGGCCTGCTGCGAGTTCGGCACGGCCAGCAGCCACTCGGCGCCGTCCTGGTGCTTCTCCAGGTAGGCGATCAGCTCGCTGCTCGCGCCTCCCGTCCCGCCGGCGCCGCGTCCGCCGGCGCCGCCCGGCTGCCCGGCGCCCCGGCCGTTGCCCGCGCCTTCGGCGCCGCCGGGAGCCGTGCCGCCGCTACCGCCGGCCTCCCCGGGAGGCGCGCCCGCGGTGCCCGTGCCGCCACCGGGAGCCGTGCCGCCGCCGGGAGACATGCCGCCACCGGGAGACATGCCCCCGCCCGCACCACCGCCCGGCAGTTCGCCACCGCCCGGCAGTTCACCACCGCCCGGCAGTTCACCACCGCCCGGCAGTTCACCGCCGCCGGGGAATCCACCCCCGTCGCCCCCCGCGGCGCCGCCCGGGAAGCCGCCCGCCCCCGCGTACCGGCCGCCCTCGGCCCCGCCCGGTCCGCCGCCCGGGAAGCCGCCCCGGCCGCCCCCCGGGCCGCCGAAGCCGCCGCCCGTGGAGGGACCCGCCGTCGGGTTGGCGCCGCCCATGCCGCCGCCGGCCGTGCCCGAGGGCACCGACCAGGCGTACGCGGCCGGACCGGCCAGCGCCGCGACGACCGCCGCCGCGACCGAGGCCGCCAGCAGCCGCACCCGGCGACCCGAGCGGAACACCAGCAGCCCGGTGATCGCCAGCGCCATGGCCACCCCGATCGCCGGCCACAGCCAGGCGTTCCAGCCGGAGGCCCGGCGCAGCAGCACGATCGACCACAGCGCCGTCACCGCCAGCCCGGCCGGCAGCACCCACGCCCACCGCCGGTCCGTGCGGAACGCCCGCAGCAGCATCGTCCCGCCGCCCGCGCACAGCGCCGCGATCCCGGGGGCGAGCGCGGTGGTGTAGTACGGGTGCATGACGCCCTCGGCCAGGCTGAACACCAGGTAGTGCAGGACGGTCCAGCCGCCCCACAGCAGCAGCGCGGCACGGGCCGGGTCGGTGCGCGGCGCCCGGCCGCGCAGCACCAGCCCGCCGACGCAGGCGAGGGCCGCGAAGGGGATCAGCCAGGAGATCTGTCCGCCGAGGATGTCGTTGAACAGCCGGCCCAGGCCCGCGCTCCCCGAGAAGCCTCCGCCGCCTCCGCCGCCCCCGCCGCCGTTGCCCTCACCGCCGAGGACCCGGCCCAGCCCGTTGTAGCCCAGGATGAGGTCCCAGGCGGTGCCGTCCGTGGAGCCGCCGATGTACGGCCGCTCGGAGGCCGGGACCAGGGACACCGCCGCGGCCCACCAGAAGCTGGACACCGCCAGGGCCGCTCCCGCGACCAGCAGGTTCACGAGCCGCCTGGCGAGCGCCGGCCGCGCCGTGCACAGGTACACCGCGAAGACGGCCGGCAGCGCGATCCACGCCTGGAGCATCTTCGTGTTGAAGGCCAGCCCGAAGCAGACCGCCGAGCCCACCAGCGGCAGCAGCCCGCCGTTGCGGGCGGCCCGCAGCGCGAGCGCCGCCCCGCCCACCATCAGCAGCAACAGCAGCGTGTCGGGGTTGTTGTCCCGGTCGATGGCCACCGTGATCGGCGTCAGCGCCAGTACCAGCGCCGCGACGGCCGCGGCGCCGTGCCCCCACACCCGCTTCACCGAGGCGTGCAGGATCCAGATCGTGGCCAGTGCCGCCAGGACCGTCGGCAGCATCATCTGCCAGGTGCCGAAGCCGAGGACCCGGCAGGACAGTCCCATGACCATCAGCGCCAGCGGCGGTTTGTCGACGGTGAGGAAGTTGCCCGCGTCCAGCGAGCCGAAGAACCACGCCTTCCAGCTCTGGGTGCCGCTGAACACCGCGGAGCTGTAGAAGCTGTTCAGCCCGGTATCGGACAGGTTCCAGGAGTACAGCACGGCCGCCAGGGCCAGGATCGCGAGCAGCGCGGGCAGGGACCAGCGCGGGGCCCGGCCCGCGGCCCCGGCGGGCGTGCCCGGCGGCCGGTCGGGCGACAGGGGGGATCCGGCGGACCCGGTCCCGTCGGTGGACGCGCGGTCCGCGGGCGGAGGGGAATCGGTGGCTGAGGTCACCCGCGCATCGTGTACGGCCGGCGTGGGCGCGCGCTGTGCCGTACCTGGCCGCCCGCTGTGAACCTCCGCGCCGCCTCCCCCGGGTCCCCCTGCAGGCGGGGCGCGGGATGAAATCCGCCTCCGCCGGTGTTGGTGCCTTGCGGCAGATCAGGTCGAGCGCTCCCGCGGCGAACGGCGGGGACCGAAACGGGAGGCACCCGAGTGAGCACGCAGCAGGGCTGGGCACGACGGCTGGCGGGCTACGCCTGGCGCTACCCCAGGAACGTCGTCCTCGCCCTCGGCGCCTCGCTCGCCGGGATGGGCGTGATGGCGCTGGTGCCGCTCCTCACCAAGGTGATCATCGACGACGTCATCGGCGGCCACACCCGCTCCATGGCACCCTGGGCCGGCGCCCTCGTCGCGGCGGCCCTGCTGGTCTACGCCGCCACCTACGTCCGCCGCTACTACGGCGGCCGGCTCGCCCTCGACGTCCAGCACGACCTGCGCACCGACATGTACGGCTCGATCACCCGGCTGGACGGGCGCCGCCAGGACGAGCTGTCCACCGGGCAGGTCGTCGGCCGCGCCACCAGCGACCTCCAACTCATCCAGGGCCTGCTGTTCATGCTCCCGATGACCGTCGGGAACGTGCTGCTCTTCGTGATCTCCCTGGTGATCATGGCCTGGCTCTCCCTGCCGCTGACCCTGGTCGCGCTGGCCGTCGCGCCCGCCCTCGGCTGGATCGCCCGGCGCAGCCGCACCCGGCTGCACCCGGCCACCTGGTACGCCCAGGCCCAGGCCGGCGCGGTCGCGGGCGTGGTCGACGGCGCCGTCAGCGGGGTGCGCGTGGTCAAGGGCTTCGGCCAGGAGGACCAGGAGACCGGGAAGATCCGCGAGGTGAGCCGTCGGCTGTTCGCGGGCCGGCTGCGCACCATCCGCCTGAACGCCGCCTACACCCCGGCCCTCCAGGCCGTGCCCGCGCTCGGGCAGGTCGCGATGCTCGCGCTCGGCGGCTGGCTCGCCGTCCGCGGCCACATCACGCTCGGCACCTTCGTCGCCTTCTCCACGTACCTCGCCCAGCTCGTCGGACCGGTCCGGATGCTCGCCATGGTCCTCACCGTCGGCCAGCAGGCCCGCGCCGGCACCGAGCGGGTGCTGGAGCTGATCGACACCGAGCCGACGCTGCGGGACGGCACCGGGGAACTGCCCGCGGACGCGCCCGCGACCGTCGAGTTCGACGACGTGTCCTTCGGCTACGACACCGGCCGCCCCGTGCTCGACGGGCTGAGCTTCCGGATCGACCCCGGTGAGACCCTCGCCGTGGTCGGCTCCTCCGGCTCCGGCAAGTCCACCGTGTCCCTGCTGCTGCCGCGGTTCTACGACGTCACCCACGGCGCCGTCCTGGTCGGCGGCCGCGACGTGCGCGAGCTGACGCTGCCGTCGCTGCGCGCGGCGATCGGGCTGGTCCCGGAGGACTCCTTCCTGTTCTCCGACACCGTCCGCAACAACATCGCCTACGGCCGCCCCGACGCCACCGACGAGGAGGTCGAGGCCGCCGCCCGCGCCGCCCGCGCCGACGGCTTCATCGCCGAACTGCCCGACGGCTACGGCACCACGGTCGGCGAGCACGGCCTCACCCTCTCCGGGGGCCAGCGCCAGCGCGTCGCACTGGCCCGCGCCCTCCTCACCGACCCCCGCCTGCTCGTCCTGGACGACGCGACCTCCGCCGTCGACGCCCGCGTCGAGCACGAGATCCACCAGGCCCTCGCCCAGGTCATGCAGGGCCGCACCACCCTGCTGATCGCGCACCGGCGCTCCACCCTCAACCTCGCCGACCGGATCGCCGTCCTCGACGGCGGCCGCCTCGCCGACATCGGCACCCACACGGAGCTCCAGCGGCGCTGCCCGCTCTACCGCCGCCTGCTCACCGACCCCGACGAGCTCGGCGGCGTCTCCCCGGGCCACCACCCGGCGGCGGCACCGGCCGAGGACACCTCGGTCCGCGAGGAACTGGACGCCGAGTACGACGCCGAGCGGGGCATCACGCCCCGGCTGTGGGCGGGCGAGCGCGGCCCCCGGGACGCCGCCCTGGACGGGACGCCCGCCACCCCGGAACTCCTCGCCCGGGTCGAGGCGCTGCCCCCGGCCACCGACACCCCCGACGTCGACGAGGCGCGCGCGGTCCGCCCCGAGCACTCCTACGGACTGCGGCGGCTGCTCAGCGGCTTCCGGCTGCCGCTGCTGCTCAGCCTCGGCCTGGTCGCCGTCGACGCCGGCGCGGGCCTGCTGCTGCCGATCCTGGTCCGGCACGGCATCGACCAGGGCGTGTCCCGGGCGGCCCTCGGCGCCGTCTGGTCGGCCTCGCTGCTCGCCCTGATCGCCGTACTCGTCCAGTGGGCGGCGCAGTCCGGCGAGATCCGCATGACCGGCCGGACCGGCGAACGCGTGCTGTACTCGCTCCGCCTGAAGATCTTCGCGCAGCTCCAGCGGCTCGGCCTGGACTACTACGAGCGGGAGCTCACCGGGCGGATCATGACCCGGATGACCACCGACGTCGACGCCCTGTCCACGTTCCTGCAGACCGGCCTGGTCACCGCCTGCGTCTCGGTCGTCACCTTCCTCGGCATCATGGCCGCGCTCCTCGTCATCGACGTGCAGCTGGCCCTGGTGGTCTTCGCGACGCTGCCGCCGCTGGCCCTCGCCACGTTCTTCTTCCGCCGGGCGAGCGTGAAGGCGTACGAGCTGGCCCGCGAGCGGGTGTCGGTGGTCAACGCCGAGCTCCAGGAGTCGGTGGCCGGTCTGCGGATCCTGCAGGCGTTCCGCCGCGAGCAGGACGGCGGCCGCCGGTTCGCCGAGCGCAGCGACGGCTACCGCCGCGCCCGCGTCCGCGGCCAGTGGCTGATCAGCATCTACTTCCCGTTCGTGCAGTTCCTGTCGGCGGCCGCCGCGGCCGCCGTGCTGATCGCCGGCGCGGGCCGGGTCGACGCCGGGACCCTCACCACGGGTGCGCTGGTCGCCTACCTGCTCTACATCGACCTGTTCTTCGCGCCGGTCCAGCAGCTTTCCCAGATCTTCGACGGCTACCAGCAGGCCACCGTGTCGCTGGGCCGCATCCAGGAACTGCTGCGGGAACCGACGTCCACCCGCTCCGCCGACGATCCGCGGTCCGTCGCGGCGCTGCGCGGCGAGATCGCCTTCGAGGACGTGCACTTCTCCTACGGCGACGGCGAGGAGGCGCTCAGCGGCATCCGGCTCACCGTTCCCGCCGGGCAGACCGTCGCCTTCGTCGGAGAGACCGGCGCCGGCAAGTCGACCCTGGTGAAGCTGGTGGCCCGGTTCTACGACCCCACGGCCGGCCGGGTCACCGCCGACGGCACCGACGTGCGGGAGCTGGACCTCACGACCTACCGGCACCGCCTCGGCGTCGTCCCGCAGGAGGCGTACCTGTTCCCCGGCACCGTCCGCGACGCCATCGCCTACGGCCGCCCCGACGCCGGCGACGCCGAGGTGGAGGCGGCCGCCAGGGCGGTCGGCGCGCACGAGATGATCGCCACCCTGGAGGGCGGCTACCTGCACGAGGTCGCCGAGCGCGGCCGCAACCTGTCGGCCGGGCAGCGGCAGCTCATCGCCCTGGCCCGCGCCGAACTCGTCGACCCGGACGTCCTGCTGCTCGACGAGGCGACGGCCGCACTGGACCTGGCCACCGAGGCCCAGGTCAACAGGGCCACCGACCGCCTCGCCGGACGCCGCACCACCCTGGTCGTCGCCCACCGGCTGACCACCGCGGCGCGCGCCGACCGGGTCGTCGTCATGGACCACGGGCGGGTCGTGGAGGACGGCACCCACGAGGAACTGCTGGCCCTCGACGGGCGGTACGCCCGGCTGTGGCGGACCTTCGCCGGCGAGGCGGAGCCGGGGGAGCCGGTGGGCTCCCTGGTCTGAGGCCGCGGACCCGGAGCGGGCTGCCGGCGAAGAAGTCCGCCCGGCCGGGGCCGCGCACCGCGCTGCGGTGCCGTGAACGGGCGGAGCCGCCGTCAGTCGTCCATGCGGACCGGCATCAGGATCGAGAAGGTGCCCTCGTCCTCCGGCCGGCGGATCGCGAGCGGTGCCGTGGGGGCGCCCAGCTCCAGAACCAGCCGGTCCCGGGCCCCGGCGGTCAGCGCGTCCCGCAGGAACGCGCGGTTGACGGCGACACGGTCCGGGGCGTCGGCGTCGTCGGCGCAGAGGACCACCGCGCCGCCGTCGTCCACCCTGAGCACGCTCAGCTCTGCCGCTTCCCCGCGACGGACGGGACCGTTCCTCAGGTCCTCGAGGAAGGGCGCGACCTCGACGACGGCGCGGCGTTCCGCGGGTCGGGGAAGCAGCCGGCGGTAGTCGGGGAAGTCGTGGTCGACGCGTCGACCGGCCGCCTGCCCGTCCTCGGCCTCCAGTGCCACCCGCTCGCCGTCGACGCGGAGCCGTACGGTTCCCCGGCCGTCCGACAGCGCCCGCATCGCGTCGACGAGCGGGGTGGGCACGATGACCTGTACCCGGCTCCCGCCGTGACCGGTGATACCGGCCTCCGCGACGGCCATGCGGTACCGGTCGGTGGCCACCGTACGGAGGCTCTCGCCCTCGATGTCGAACAGGACTCCGCAGAGCATCGGCAACTCCGGGTCGGTGCCCGCCGCGAAACGCACCGCGTCCAGCGCGGCCGCCAACTCGGACGCGGCGACTGACACGCGGGCGGTGCCGCTACGGAACGAGGTCATGGCGTTCTCCCGTCGATCGAGTAGTGCTCGGAGCGCGGAGAACTCGCCGCGGGCGTCGGACAGTCCCCGTTCGAGGCGGCGCAGGTGCGCGTCGAGCAGTTCCCGGACCAGTACGGTGTCCGCGCCGGACCAGCCCGCCAGCACCAGCCGGACGTCCGCCAACGGCATCCCGGCCCGGCGCAGCCGGGCCAGCAGCCGGGCCTCCTCCAACTGCCCGGGTGCGTACCAGCGGTATCCGCTCACCGGGTCCACCCGGGCCGGGACCAGCACACCGGCGCGGTCGTAGAACCGCAGGGCGCTCACCCCCAGCCCGCTGTCCCGGGCCGTCTCGCCGATGCTGCGCATGTCGTTCTCCACATCCGGCACTCTGGCCCCTGAACAAGGTCGAGGGTCAACCCGCCACCCGCCCCTTCCGCAGCCACCGCGGGCTCAGCGGCCGGGCCGTCCGGCACCGGGTCCGTCCGCGGTGCGGTGCCCCCGGTCCCGGTCGCGCAACCGTCCGACGGGTGTGCCGCGTCCGTACACCCGTACGCTTCGTCGCGCGGAACGGAGGAGGGGCCACAGTGGACAGGGGTGCGATGCGGCGGCGGTCGGCGACCGGGGCGGCCGTCCTCGCCGGCGCCGTCCTGCTCGCCCTGGCGGCTCCCGCCGGCGCGCAGGCCGCCGCGCCCACCCGGTGCGCGGGACACCGGGTGGCGACGCTGGCCTTCGCCGGCGGCGCGATCCGCGTCCACCGGCACGACGGCTACGTCTGCGCCGTCACCGTGCCCCGGCGGCCCGGCACGCGCCGGACGATGTCGGTCAGCGTCCAGCCGCGCGGCGGGCGACCGGTCGTCGACCGGGGCCGCTTCCGCTACCGCGCCGGCCCGGTCACCGTGCACGCCGGCCACCGCTGCGTCCGGGTACGCGGCTCGGTGGCCGGCCACTCCTACGCCAGCGGCTGGATCCTCTGCTGACCTCTTCGCTGCCGCAGTCCTGATCGCAGCCGACGGACCCCGCGTCAGGCCGAGTCGTTCAGCAGCCGGGCCAGGTGCTCGCGCCCGGCGCCCAGCAGGTCCGGCAGCGGTGCGGCGCTCTCGTACCAGCGCTTCTCGTACTCCCAGCACAGCCAGCCGTCCCAGCCGTTCCGGGACAGCACCTCCACGCACTCGGCCAGCGGCAGCACCCCCGCACCCAGCGGCAGCGGGGTGGTGTCCTCGGCCGAGGCGATGTCCTTGACCTGCACGTATCCCAGGTGCGGGGCGAGCGCCAGGTAGCTGTCGGTGGGCTGCTCCCCGCCCAGCCAGGTGTGCATCACGTCCCACAGCGCGCCGACCTGCCGGTGCCCGACGCGGCCGAGCACGCGCATCGCGTCGGCGCCGGTGCGGTGCGAGTCGTGCGTCTCCAGCAGGATCCGGACCCCGAGGTCGGCGGCGTACTCCGCGGCCGTCGCCAGCCGGCGGGCGGCGATCGCGTCGCTCTCCTCGGCGGGCAGGTCGGGGGAGGCGCCGGCGAACACGCGGACGTACGGGGCGCCCAGGTCGCGGGCGAGACCGCACAGCGCGCGGATCTCCTCGACGACCGGACCGTCCTCGCCCGGCGCGGCGACCTGCGGGTAACCGGCGAGGCCGAGCGGCTCCACTCCCGACGCCTCCAGCGCGGCAGCCGCGTCGGCCCGCTCGGCCGGCGTCAGCCCGGCGTGCACGGGCTCCTCCGGCTGCGCGCGGAACTCGACGCCGTGGTACCCGTGGTCGGCCGCGAGCCGCAGCACGTCGGAGAGAGGCAGGCCCGGGACCCCGAGGGTGGAGAAGGCGAGCTTCATGCTCAGGACCCTACTCGCCGCCGCGACCTCGCGCGCGGGTGCGCCCGCCGCCCGGGTCGGGGCGGGCCGCAGCGGCCGCGGCCGCTGCCGGGCAGCGGGCCACGGGTGGGACCGGGTAGCCCGGGTGGGACCGGGCGACCGGCACGCCGTTCAGCCGCGACCGAACGCCGTGCCGGTCACACTCGCCGTGCCGTTCCGCCCTGCGATCGGCCGTGCCGTGCCCTCGGCCTCGCCGCCCGCTCAGCCGTGCGGCACTCCGGAGGACCCCCGCACCATCAGCTCCCCGCGCACCGTCGCGATCCCCCCGGGCGGCGGCTCCTCGCGGCCCATCGCGATGCGCCCGGCCCGCGCGCCCGCCTCGGCCAGCGGCAGCCGCACCGTGGTGAGCGAGGGCACCGCGTCGATGCTGAACGGCAGGTCGTCGAAGCCGGCCACCGACACGTCCTCCGGGACGCGCCGCCCGGACTCCCGCAGCGCGGCGCACACGCCGAGCGCGGCGGTGTCGTTGGCGGCGACGAAGGCGGTCAGCGACGGGTCCCGGCGCAGCAGTTCCACGGTGGCCTCGTAACCGGAACGGCGGTCGTACCGCCCGTGCACCGTCCAGCCCGGTTCCTCCGCGATACCGGCCCCGGCCAGCGCCTTCCGGTGGCCGTCCAGGCGGTGCCGGGTCGTGGTGTGCTCCTCGGGGCCGGCGATGTAGCCGAGCCGACGGTGACCGAGCCCGATCAGGTGCTCGGTCAGCTCCCGCCCGCCCCCGCGGTTGTCGAAGGTCAGTGCGACCGCCCCGGACTCCGGCAACGGCGGCCGTCCGCAGAGCACCACCCGGGTACCGGCGTCGGCGAGTTTCCGCAGTTTCGCCGCGACGGCGCCCTCGTGCTCCGGGCTGTCCACGGCACCGCCGGTCAGCACGACGGCCGCCGCGCGCTGCCGCTGCAGCAGGGTCAGGTAGGTCAGTTCGCGCTCGGGGGAACCGCCGGTGTTGCAGACGACCGCCAGGCGCTCGCCGCCCGCCCGGCCGCCCGGACCGCCGATCTCGGACTGGATCGCACTCGCCGTGATCCCGAAGAACGGGTCGGCGATGTCGTTGACGAGGATGCCCACCAGGTCGGACGTGGCGGCGGCGAGCGCGCTCGCGGGCCCGTTCAGCACGTAGTCCAGCTCGTCCACCGCCCGCAGCACCCGGTCGCGGGTGGAGGGGGCCACGGGGTAGTTCCCGTTCAGCACGCGCGACACCGTCGCGGGGGAGACCTGGGCGCGGGCCGCCACGTCCGCCAGGGTCACCGTCATCTCGTCGTCCTCCGGTCCCGCAACTCGCCTACGCCGTCGTTCAGCCGGGCGCCGAGACCCGCGAGCCCGCAGGTCCGCCGCCCTCGTGCCGATGCCGGGCCCGCAGCCCGGTTCCGAGCCGACCCTACGGCCACCGGCCCGAGTTGTTCGCCCCCTCGAACAACTCCGGGCGTCACGGGGCCTTGTCCGGAACGCCGGGCAGGGACCGGCCGTTGCGCGCGCGGGAGCGGGGCGGCGGCGCAGACCGCGCCGCACACAGGGCGAACCCGCCGCCTCGGGCGGGTGAGAAATCCCCGCGGGCCGTGCAACCGTTCCGCCGCCCACGGTGTCGTACAGGGCGTCAGAACCTCCGGGGGAGGGGATCCGGGGGGATCGGGAGGCTCTGACGGGGAGGGAAGCCGAAGGGGGGCCGGTCGACGGGCCGGCCCTTCTCAGGCACCCCTCGCACCTCAGGCACCCCACGCACCCGGGGGTGCCGCCCTTCTCAACGCGTGCTCACCGGGCGTCCACCTCGGCCGCCGTCGGGAACGACTCCTGCGCGCCCCGCCGGGTCACCGCCACCGCACCGACCCGCGCCGCGTACGCCGCCGCCTCCTGCAGCGGGACACCGCGGCCCAGCCCCCAGCACAGCGCCGCCGTGAACGCGTCACCGGCACCGGTGGTGTCGACGGCGTCCACCGTCACCGGGTCGATGCGCCCGACACCCCGGCCGTCGGCCACCAGCGCCCCCTGCGCGCCCAGCGTCACCACCACCGACCGGGGCCCCTTGGCCAGCAGCAGCCGCGCCCGGTGCGCGGGTTCGCCGCCCGCCCCGGCGTCACCGAGCAGCACCTTCGCCTCGTGCTCGTTGACGATCAGCGGGTCGCAGGCCGCCAGCACCTCGCGCGGCAGCGGGCGCGGCGGGGAGGGGTTGAGGACGAAGCGGCTGTCCGGCGCGAGACTGCGCACCACCTCCACGACCGTCTCCAGCGGGATCTCCAACTGGGCTGACACCACCCGGGAGGCGTGGAACAGGCTGCCTGCCGCCCGCACGTCCTCCGGTGCCAGGTGACCGTTCGCGCCCGGCGACACCACGATGCTGTTGTCCCCGGACGGGTCCACCGTGATCAGCGCGACCCCGGTGGGCGCCTTTCCCACCAGCACGCCCACCGTGTCGACCCCGGCAGCCCGCTGCGAGTCCAGCAGCAGCCGCCCGTAGACGTCGTCGCCGACCCGGGCCAGCAGTGCCGTGCGGGCGCCGAGCCGGGCTGCCGCGACCGCCTGGTTGGCGCCCTTGCCGCCCGGGTGCACGGCCAGGTCGGAACCGAGCACCGTCTCGCCGGGCTCCGGCCGCCGCTCCACGCCGATCACCAGATCGGCGTTGGCGGATCCCACGACCAGCAGGTCGTAGTCGTACATACGATGCCTCCCGCCGGAGCCGCGACCGACCCAGGTCGGCCGCGGCTCGCTCACTCCTCGGTGAACAGGTCTGTCGCCTGGGTGGCGTGGACGGCGCGTTGGGCCCAGGTTTCCAGTCGGTCGAGGTCGGTGCAGGCGTCGACGCGTTGGCGGACGGTGTCGGTGACGGGGATGCCGCGCCACTGGAGGATGCGGAGCACCATCCCGGCGGCTTCGGCTGCCCGGCCTTCCTCCCGGCCTTCCTCCCGGCCTTCCTCGCGTACCTGCTCGGCGAGCGGGTGCCGCCAGAAGTACTGGATCGCCGTCATGAGGTCCCTCCACATCTGTTTGGCCTGGGGGTCGGTCAGGCAGGAGTCGACGAACTGCACGAAGACTGCGGCGCTGTCGGGCTCGATGGTCCGCAGGGCGGTGGCCAGTGACTCCAGTATGGCTGCGGACCGGGGGCCGCGGCCATGTGTCATCGCCGAGAGAACGGCCAGCGGGACGTCCTGTTCGGCCTCCTCCTCGTCCGTGATCACCGGCACGTTGTCCGGGCCCAGCACGAGCGGCCGCACCGTCAGGGAGTGCCAGTCGGAGAAGCCGAAACGGATCGGGCGCGAGGCCCACTCCGCGGTGGAACTGTTCTGGGTGATCACGATGAGCACCGGCTCGCACCGATACTTTTCATACAGGTATGACAGGTAGTAGGGCCAGCTGCCCCGTTTGCGTTCGTCCTTCTTCCCCTGGGACTCCACAACGAGGAGGTAGGTGCCCTCGTCGGTCTCCGCCCTCAGCAGCGTGTCCACGCGCCGTTCCACCGGCTCGATCTCCGTGAGGTCCACGTTCATGGCGGCGATCTGGCGGGGTTCGGGGAAGGGGACGTGCAAGACCTGCTGTAACGCCCGGGTGAGCAGTGCCGGGTCCTTCTGGAAGACGCGGTGCAGCGCCTCGTGCGACGAGCCGACCATCAGCTCTCCTTTCCGTCCGGTGTGATCAACGAGCTAGGCGGCCGCAAGTTCGCACCACACGTACTTGCCCCGGCTGCCGAACCTGGCCGACGGCTGCCAGCCCCACACGTCGGCACAGGCCCGCACCAGGGCCATCCCGCGCCCCTCCTCCAGGTCGACGGCAGGCTCCAGGGGGCGCGGAGGCTGCGGGGGACCCGGGTCGGCGTCCCAGGCCCCGATCCTCAGCACGCCCGCCGACCAGCACACCCGGAGCGCGGCGGGTCCCCCGGTGTGCCGTACCGCGTTGGTGACCAACTCCGTCGCGAGCAACTCGGCGACGTCGACGAGGCCGATCAGGCCGTGCATCGTGAGGATCAGGCGCAGGGTGCGCCGGCTGACGGTCACGGCGCGGACGTCGTTGGGGACGGAGAGGGAGTACTCCCAGGGTTCGGTTTCGGGCACGGGGCAACTCCGAGAGGTCGGTGGGAAGTCGTGCGGGGCGGGCGTCCGGTGTCATTGCCGCGCTCGTCCGGGCAGGACGGAGCGGTGCGCTTCCGAAGGCACCCGACATGTGCGCAATGTGTGCGCCCCGTCACTGAAGGTAGGTCTAATTATTTATGTCGCGCAAGTCGATCGCGTAATGTCTCCCCGAACGTGGTTCTTTCGCGGGCCTGTTGGTGACGAGGGGCGAGGTATGGCGCTGAGGCGTGAACCGACTGCACGTCAGATGCGCTTGGCGGTCGAGTTGCGCAGACTCCGGGAAGCGGCCGGCCTGAACGCCCGCCAGGCCGCAGCTCTGCTCGGTGTGGGGGCTCCGCAGATCACTCACATCGAGTCCGCGCTCGCGGGCGTGAGCGAGAATCGGCTGCGTCGGATGGCGGCCCACTACTCCTGTGCCGACGAGGATTTGATCGGAGCGCTGGTGGCAATGGCGACCGATCGGACGCGCGGTTGGTGGGAGGGGTATCGCGGGGCCCTGCCCACGCCGTTCCTGGACCTTGCCGAACTGGAACACCATGCGACGTTCCTGCGCGAGGTCACGCTCCTGTTCGTGCCGGGTCTGCTCCAGACGGAGGAGTACGCGCGTGCACTCTTCGCGGCCCGGGTGCCCGAACTGGCCGAGGAGGAGCAGGAAACGCGCATCCGCCACCGGGCGGATCGGCGCACGATCTTCGAAGGCGCCTCCGCCACTCCGTACGAAGTGGTCATTCACGAGGCGGCGTTGCGCATCAGGGTCAGTGACCGAGGGGCCGCCCGACTTCAACTCGTCCGACTTCTGGAGGTGTCGGACGTAGAGCACATCATGCTGCGGGTCATCCCCTTCGACCTGGACGGGTTCGCCAGGGCGTCGAGCGCCATGACGTGGGCGGGCGGTTCGTTGCCCAAGTTGGACACCGTGGTACGCGACACGCCTCACGGATCGGTCTTCCTGGACTCGGAAGCCCAGTTGAACGCATATCGAACGCGTTTCCGTAGAGTGGAGGCCGTGTCGCTCGGCCCAGCGCGGTCGCGTGACTTCATCAACCGGCTGGCGAAGGAGCTGTGAGGTTCTCATGATCGTCCCCGGCGACTGGCGGAAGTCCTCCTACTCCGGTGAGGGCGACGGCAACGCCTGCGTCGAGATAGCCACCACCCCCGCCCGCGCGGCCGTGCGCGACTCGAAGGACCGGGCCAGGGCTCCGCTCGCCCTCTCGGCCGCCGCCCTCGCGTCCTTCCTCGACGCGCTCAAGGCCGGCCCCGCCCCTGAGCCCCGCCTCTGACCCCCGACCCCGAGCCCTCGCCCCTGAGCCGCACTGCGCCGCCGCACCGCGCTGCCGCATCTCCCACCCGCACCGTGCTGTCACACCGCGGCGGTAACGTCGGGGCATGTCCAACCAGGCGGGGAACTCCACGAACGCCGGCGGCGAACGGCGCGCGGCCGTGCTCGAAGGCGTCCTCGAACGCATCACCTACGCCAACGAGGAGAACGGCTACACGGTCGCCCGCGTCGACACCGGCAGGGGCGCCGGGGACCTGCTCACGGTGGTCGGCGCACTGCTCGGCGCGCAGGTGGGGGAGTCGCTGCGGATGGAGGGGCGCTGGGGCTCGCACCCGCAGTACGGCAAGCAGTTCCTCGTGGACAACTACACGACCGTGCTGCCCGCCACCGTGCAGGGCATCCGCCGCTACCTGGGCTCCGGTCTGGTCAAGGGCATCGGGCCGGTCTTCGCCGACCGCATCACCCAGCACTTCGGCGTCGACACCCTGACGGTCATCGAGGAGGAGCCGAAGCGGCTGATCGAGGTGCCCGGTCTCGGACCGAAGCGCACCCGGAAGATCGCCGACGCCTGGGAGGAGCAGAAGGCGATCAAGGAGGTCATGCTCTTCCTCCAGACCGTCGAGGTGTCGACGTCGATCGCGGTACGGATCTACAAGAAGTACGGCGACGCCTCCATCTCGGTGGTGAAGAACCAGCCGTACCGGCTCGCCTCCGACGTCTGGGGCATCGGCTTCCTCACCGCCGACCGGATCGCGCAGTCGGTCGGCATTCCGCACGACAGTCCGGAGCGGGTGAAGGCGGGCCTGCAGTACGCGCTCTCCCAGTCCGCCGACCAGGGCAACTGCTACCTCCCCGAGGAGCGCCTGATCGCGGACGCGGTCAAACTGCTCGGTGTCGACACCGGGCTCGTCATCGAATGCCTGGGCGAGCTGGCGCAGGAACCGGAGGACGGCGGCGACCCGGGGGTCGTACGGGAGAAGGTGCCCGGCCCGGACGGCGGCGACGAGCCGGTCACCGCCGTCTACCTCGTCCCCTTCCATCGCGCCGAGCTGTCCCTGTCCGGGCAGGTGCTGCGCCTGCTGCGCACCGGCGAGGACCGGATGCCGTCCTTCGGCGACGTCGACTGGGGCAAGGCGCTCGGCTGGCTAAAGGGGCGTACCGGCGCGGAGCTCGCGCCGGAGCAGGAGGCCGCCGTGCGGCTGGCGCTGACCGAGAAGGTCGCCGTGCTCACCGGGGGGCCCGGCTGCGGTAAGTCGTTCACCGTGCGTTCGGTGGTGGAGCTGGCCCGCGCCAAGAAGGCGAAGGTGCTGCTGGCCGCGCCCACCGGGCGTGCCGCCAAGCGGCTGGCGGAGCTGACCGGCGCGGAGGCCTCCACCGTCCACCGCCTGCTGGAGCTCAAGCCCGGCGGTGACGCGGCGTACGACCGGGACCGGCCGCTCGACGCCGACCTGGTCGTCGTGGACGAGGCGTCCATGCTGGACCTGCTGCTGGCGAACAAGCTGGTCAAGGCGGTGCCGCCGGGTGCCCACCTGCTGTTCGTCGGGGACGTCGACCAGTTGCCCAGCGTCGGCGCGGGGGAGGTGCTGCGGGATCTGCTGGCGGACGGCAGCCCGGTGCCCGCGGTCCGGCTCACCCGGGTGTTCCGGCAGGCGCAGCAGTCGGGAGTGGTGACCAACGCGCACCGGATCAACGCGGGCAAGCCGCCCGTCACCGACGGGCTGAAGGACTTCTTCCTCTTCGTCGAGGACGACACCGAGGAGGCCGGCCGGCTCACCGTCGACGTGGCGGCCCGGCGTGTTCCGGCCAGATTCGGGCTCGATCCGCGGCGGGACGTGCAGGTGCTCGCGCCCATGCACCGCGGGCCTGCCGGTGCCGGCACGCTCAACGGCCTGCTCCAGCAGGCCATCACCCCCGGCCGGCCCGACCTGCCGGAGAAGCGGTTCGGTGGGCGGGTCTTCCGTGTCGGCGACAAGGTCACCCAGATCCGCAACAATTACGAGAAGGGGGAGAACGGTGTCTTCAACGGCACCGTCGGCGTGGTCACCGCGCTCGACCCGGTCGACCAGCGCCTGACGGTGCTGACCGACGAGGACGAGGAGGTCCCCTACGAGTTCGACGAACTGGACGAGCTGGCACACGCGTACGCGGTGACGATCCACCGCTCCCAGGGGAGTGAGTACCCGGCCGTGGTGGTACCCGTCACCACCGGAGCCTGGATGATGCTCCAGCGGAACCTGCTCTACACGGCGGTGACGCGCGCCAAGCAGCTGGTGGTGCTGGTGGGCTCCCGCCGGGCGATAGGACAGGCGGTGCGCTCGGTGTCGGCGGGCCGCCGCTGCACGGCGCTCGACTTCCGCCTCGCCGGGGCCTGAGCCGCGGCGAGCGGCCTCACGGAGCACGCTGCGGCCGGTGAGATCCGGCGGATGCTGAGGCATCGCAAAAAATGATCGATCAAATGAGTCAGGAAGGTCACACAGCCCTTCCGGATGTGGGGCTGAGGCGGCAGGATGAGCAAGTTGGCGGCACTGAGTGCCGCCAGTACGCCCAATGGTCGACCCCGAGTGCACTCTCCTGAGCCAAATGGGGGATGGTAGAGACAGTCAGGGCAACCTCGAAGATGAGGCACAACGTCGGTGAGGGAAGACGTGAGCGACAACTCTGTAGTACTGCGGTACGACGGCAACGAGTACACCTACCCGGTGGTCGACAGTACCGTCGGCGACAAGGGCTTCGACATCGGGAAGCTCCGCGCCCAGACCGGTCTGGTGACCCTGGACAGCGGATACGGCAACACAGCCGCGTATAAATCCGCCGTCACCTACCTCGACGGCGAGGCGGGCATCCTCCGGTACCGCGGCTACCCGATCGAGCAGCTGGCCGAGCGCTCCACCTTCCTGGAGGTCGCCTACCTGCTGATCAACGGCGAGCTGCCGACCGTCGACGAGCTCACCGAGTTCAAGGACGAGATCACCCGGCACACGCTGCTGCACGAGGACGTCAAGAACTTCTACAAGGGCTTCCCGCGCGACGCCCACCCGATGGCCATGCTGTCCTCGGTCGTCTCCGCGCTGTCCACCTTCTACCAGGACAGCCACAACCCGTTCGACGAGCAGCAGCGCAACCTCTCCACCACGCGCCTGCTCGCGAAGCTCCCGACGATCGCGGCCTACGCGTACAAGAAGTCGGTCGGCCACCCCTTCGTGTATCCGCGCAACGACCTCGGCTACGTCGAGAACTTCCTGCGGATGACCTTCTCGGTGCCGGCGCAGGAGTTCGACCTCGACCCGGTCGTCGTCTCGGCCCTCGACAAGCTGCTCATCCTGCACGCCGACCACGAGCAGAACTGCTCGACCTCGACGGTCCGCCTGGTGGGCTCCTCGCAGGCGAACATGTTCGCCTCGGTCTCCGCCGGCATCAACGCCCTGTGGGGCCCGCTGCACGGCGGCGCCAACCAGTCGGTGCTGGAGATGCTGGAGGGCATCCGCGACTCCGGCGGCGACGTGGACTCCTTCATCCGCAAGGTGAAGAACAAGGAGGACGGCGTCCGCCTGATGGGCTTCGGCCACCGGGTGTACAAGAACTTCGACCCGCGCGCCCAGATCATCAAGGCCGCCGCGCACGACGTGCTGTCCGCCCTCGGCAAGTCCGACGAGCTCCTGGACATCGCGCTGAAGCTGGAGGAGCACGCGCTCTCCGACGACTACTTCGTCTCGCGCAGCCTCTACCCGAACGTCGACTTCTACACCGGCCTGATCTACCGCGCCATGGGCTTCCCGACCGAGATGTTCACGGTCCTGTTCGCCCTGGGCCGGCTGCCGGGCTGGATCGCCCAGTGGCACGAGATGATCAAGGAGCCGGGCTCCCGCATCGGCCGTCCGCGCCAGATCTACACGGGCGTCGTCGAGCGCGACTTCGTTCCCGTCGAGGAGCGCTGAGCGGGCGAACCGCCGCCCTGCACCCAGCAGAGCACCCAGCAGACCTGAAGAAGGCGCCCTGGTACGCCGGTCCCCCCACGGGCCGACGACCAGGGCGCCTTCCCGTGTCCCGGTGCGGATTCCCCCCACGGGATCCGGCCGGGCGCTCGAGGACAGCGCCTGAATCGCTGTCGAGCGAGGCGAGCAGAAGCGCTCGCACCGCTCTGGTTGCGGTCTGCCGGGACAACGCACGCAGGGAGGGCCGCTCAAAGCTTCCCGGTGTACGTGCCCCGGCAACGCATCTCCGGAGAAGTCCCCCAAGACAACTCCAGACGCCAGTACGCGCCCCCCAAGACGCTTCCTGACATCGCCAACTTAGACCTTCGAACCCCTTCGATGGTTACCTTCACATCACTGTGATCTGAGTCTCTTGCATATGTCCGTTAGATGCGCAAGAGCCCCGATACGGCGATCGGAGCCCAAGCGTAAGGAAGATGCGCGAGCCTTGTGAAGACCTTATGTGAGGTGCGCGCCGGACTCCAGAGGGTCCAATGGCCCTGGTTCAGCAAAATCGATCCCGCACCGGCAGCTCCGG
The DNA here is from genome assembly GCF_047200655.1 of Streptomyces sp. MS06. Classification (NCBI taxonomy): domain Bacteria; kingdom Bacillati; phylum Actinomycetota; class Actinomycetes; order Kitasatosporales; family Streptomycetaceae; genus Streptomyces; species Streptomyces sp. MS06. Next base: position 19,142 of record NZ_JBJZOJ010000038.1, on the reverse strand, counting down.
CCGGCGCATCGGTGCATCGGTGCATCTGCACTTTCGGTGTGCCCGTCTGCCGGGGGCGGGTCGGGGTGTGCCGTCCTGCGGCGTAGCGGTACGGGCCCGCCGCGGCCTCCTCCGGTGTCAGGCGGTGCCGGTCAGTTCGAAGCCGGCCTCGTCCACCGCGGCCCGCACGGTGTCCTCCGCCAGCGGCCCGTCGGAGACCACGGTGACCTCGCCGGAGGCGGCGACGGCCTCGGTGGAGGTGACGCCCGGGATCCGGGAGAGCTCACCGGAGACGGCGCCCTCGCAGTGGCCGCAGCTCATGCCCGTCACCCGGTAGACGGTGGTGACGGGAGTCCGCGTGTCGCTCTGGGGGGTCATGTCGTTCTCCTTGTCGCGGGTGATGCGCGTCGGTCGGGCGGAACCCGGAGCGGGCGGCCGCCGCCGGCCACTATACCCCCCGGGGGTATAGGCGGATGCGTTTCGACCGCCTTCCTCAGCGTGTGTCGCCGCTGCGCCGCCCGTACATCCGCACCGCGAGCGCGACCGGGGCCAGGGAGCAGCCCAGCAGGGCCAGCGCGGGCAGGAAGGCGGCGTTGCCCGTCGCGCACACCACCGTCGCGAGCACCGCCCAGAGCAGCAGCCCCCTCCGCAGGCGGCGTCTCCGCGGCTCCCTCCGCAGCGGAGGGCGTGCCGGCTGGGGTCGCCGAGGTCCGGGTATGCGGGCTCGCGGTGCACCGGGCGGCGGAGAGTGGGTCACGTCAGATCCCCTCGGCGGTGGCTCGGCCTCTCGGCGGTGGATGCGGGTGATTTGTCCGAACCCTATGCGGGCGTGCACCGAGGTGCAGTCCGGCGCCGTCGGTTCGGGTGGGCCCGGAGCCCGGAGCCCGGAGCCCGGAGCCCGGAGCCCGGAGCCCGGAGCCCGCAACCGGGGCCCGTAACCGGGGCCCGGACCGGGAGTCAGGGCCGGGAGCAGCGGAGCCCGGAGCCAGGAACCGGGGTCCGGAGCCGCGAGCGGGGGTCCGGAGCCAGGAACGGGGGTCGGGCGGCCTGCGCCGGCGCGGCCGACACGTTCAGGTCGGCCTGGACGCGGTGCCCGGCGTGCTCGCCGCGACGGGGTCGGCTCCGGGCGCGGGCGTCACGGTCGTCGAGCCGTGGAGTCGACCGCCTCGGTGTCCGGGTGCCCGCGGTGGTCCGCCCACTCGCGGTCCAGCACTGCCATCAGTACCTCGTCCGTCCACTCGCCGTCCCGCAGTCGGACCTCCCGCCGCACGCCCTCCACGGTGAAACCCGCCTTGCGGTACACCCGCAGGGCCCGGTGGTTGTTGCCGTAGGCCTCCAGCTGGACCCGGTGCAGGCCCACCTGCTCGAAGGCGTACCCGAGGACGAGCCGGATCGCCTCGGTGCCCAGGCCCCGGTCCCGGCCGCGCGGGCCGAGCAGGGTGCGGAAGGTGCAGGTGCGCGGGTGCGGATCCCAGTCGTACAGCACCACCTCGCCGACGAGTTCGCCGGTGGCGCGGTCGGTGACGGCCAGGTCGAGCCGGTCGGGATCGGCTGTCCGGACGCCGTACCAGGAGCGCAGCGACTGCAGGGTGAGACGGGTGGTCGGCTCGAAGGTGAACCGGACGACCTCGGGATCGCCGATGATCCGCCACATCGGGTCCGCGTCCTCCGCGGTGAAGGGGCGCAGCAGGGTCCGCTCGCCGGTGAGGACGGGTTTCACCGGGAAGCCGCCGTCCCCGACGGGCGACGGCTCGGTCCGGGCGGCGGGTCGAGAGGAGGGGGGTTCGGCCATGGAGAGCACTGTGCCCCACGCGGCGGTGGGGCACAGAACGGTTTTTCGGTTGCCCGGGATGCCGGGGCAACCGGGGCCGCGGGCGGCCAAGGGGGTCCGGCGTTCGGCTCAGTCCCGGCGTCGGCCCCGGTTGCCCGGCCGGGAGGCCACCCAGGTGCGGACGGTGTCGGCGTACCAGTAGGGCTTGCCGCCCTCGACGTGGTCCGGTGGGGGCAGCAGACCGTGCTTGCGGTAGGACCGCACGGTGTCCGGCTGCACCCGGATGTGCGCCGCGATCTCCTTGTAGGACCAGAGCCTTCGGTCGGTCATGAAATGCACCTCCCTGCGCATGCCGCGGCGGCGGCCGGGGGGCGGCCGTCTGGGGGCCGGGCACTGCGCTGGCGATCATCGAGCCAGTGCCCGGTCAACGACGCGGAGTGAGCGCGGGGCAGGGTCTGTGGACCGGGTGTGACGCAGGACCCGCGTATCCGGGACATGTGTGACACGACGGAGATTTTTGTGACGCTGATGACGCAAAGGTGCGCGGTGTGGCGGTCGCGCTCGCCGTGGCCTCCGCACGGTCCCCCGTTCGGGCGAGGCGGGATGCCCTCGTGGCCGGGGAAGGGGAAGGGGAAGGGGTGAGGTGCACACGCACTCTGACTGGTCAGAATGTCCGGACAAAGGATTGACAGGGCTTCGGGTCCGGGACTAGAAAGCCGGGAGGACCGATGCGAGGGAGTCCGATGGCGTGCGACCCGCCGAGCGTGGCGATCGGAGCGGGCCTTGGCGTGACGGCCGGAAGGACGGCCGATGAACTGTGCTGCCCCCGTGCCGGCTGTACCGTGCAGCAGAACGGTGAAGAGTTCCAACTCCCGGGCCGCGGGAACATGTTCGCGGGCGTCGAGGACGGCGCGCACGCACCCCGCCCCGCCCGGGCCCCGATCGCCTCCGGCGCGGGAGGCCGCTTCGCCCTGGCAGGAGCGAAGTGCGAGCGCCGACTCCCCGCCCGCTACGGCCCCGCGCCGGAGGTCCCCGCGCACCCGCGCCTTCCCGGCGTCCCGGCACACCCGCGCCGAGGGCCGCGCCTTCCCGGCGTACCCGCACATCCGCACCGGAGGCCGCGCCGCCCCGGCCGCTCCTGCGGCGCGCACCTCTGACCGACCCGAGGGAAGGACGGAGATGAACTCGACGACGAGGCTGACCGTCGCGCAGGCGCTGGTGCGCTTCCTGGCCGCGCAGTACACCGAGCGGGACGGTTACCGGCAGCGGCTCATCGGCGCCACCTGGGGCATCTTCGGCCACGGGAACGTCGCCGGGGTCGGCCAGGCGCTCCTGGAGTACGCCGACGCGATGCCGTTCCACCAGGGCCGCAACGAGCAGGCCATGGTGCACGCCGCGGTCGGCTACGCCCGGCAGTCCAACCGCCTCTCCGCGCACGCGGTGACCACCTCCATCGGCCCCGGCGCGACCAATCTGGTCACCGGTGCCGCCCTCGCGACCGTGAACCACCTCCCGGTCCTGCTCCTGCCCGGAGACGTCTTCGCCACCCGGCCCGCCGACCCGGTGCTCCAGCAGCTCCAGGTGCCGTACGCCGGTGACGTGTCGGTCAACGACTGCCTGCGGCCGGTCTCGCGCTGGTTCGACCGCATCACCCGGCCGGAAGCCCTGATTCCGTCGGCGTTGAACGCGATGCGCGTCCTCACCGATCCGGTGCAGACCGGCGCGGTCACCCTCGCCCTCCCGCAGGACGTGCAGGCCGAGGCGTACGACTGGCCGGACGGCTTCTTCACCGAGCGCACCTGGGTGGTGCGCCGACCGGGCGCCGACCCCACCGAACTCGCCGAGGCGGTCGACGCGGTCCGCGCCTCCCGCCGGCCGCTGCTCGTCGCGGGCGGCGGGGTCCGCCACAGCGGCGCCGAGGAGGTCCTCGCCGAGTTCGCCGCCGCCACCGGCATCCCGGTCGCCTCCACCCAGTCCGGGAAGGGCTCGCTTCCCTTCGACCACCCCCAGGACGTCGGCGGCATCGGCCACACCGGAACCGCCACCGCCGACGAACTCGCCCGCACCGCCGACCTGGTGATCGGCGTCGGCACCCGCTGGACCGACTTCACCACCGCTTCCGGCACCCTCTTCGCACGCCCGGGGGTCCGCTTCCTCAACCTCAACATCGCCCCCCACCACGGCCACCGGCTCGGCGGGATGCCGCTGATCGCGGACGCCCGCAGCGGACTGGAGGAACTCACCGAGGCGCTGGTGATGCACGCCTACCGGGTCGACGACGCCTACGCGGCCCGGTACACCGGGGACAAGGCGCGCTGGGAGGAGCGCGTCGACGCCTGCTTCGCAGCCCGGGACCCAGACGCGCGGCCCTCCCAGCCGCAGGTGCTCGGCGCGCTGGACGCCGTCGTGGACGAGTCCGACATCCTCGTCAACGCGGCCGGTTCGCTCCCCGGCGACCTGCACCGGCTGTGGCGGGCCCGGTCCCGCGACCAGTACCACGTCGAGTACGGCTACTCCTGCATGGGCTACGAGATCCCCGCCGCCCTCGGTGTGGCGCTGGCCGCCCCCGACCGGCCGGTGTGGGCGCTGGTCGGCGACGGCACCTTCCTGATGATGCCGACGGAGATCGTGACGGCCGTGCAGGAGAGCGTCCCGATCAAGGTCGTGCTGCTGCAGAACCACGGCTACGCGTCCATCGGCGGACTGTCGGAGTCGGTGGGCGGGGAGGGGTTCGCCACCGCATACCGCTACCGCGCCGGCGACGGCACCTTCACCGGTGCCCCGCTCCCCGTGGACCTGGCCGCCGCCGCGGCCGCCCTCGGCATGCGGGTGCTGCGCGCGAGGACCGTCCGCGACCTGCGCACGGCGCTCGCCGAGGCGCGGGCGGCGGACGCACCCACATGTGTCTACGTGGAGACCGAAACGGCAGACACAGTGTCGGGCGCACCGTCCGCACAGGCCTGGTGGGATGTACCCGTGGCCGAGACCGCGACCAGGCCGTCCGCGATCGAGGCGCGCGAGCTGTACGAACGGCACGTCTCCACCCGGCGCCGCCATCTGTGAAGGAGCAAACGGGCATGACGAAGATCGTCAACCACTGGATCGGCGGCAAGGCCGTCGAGGGCACGTCGGGCGACCACGGGCCGGTGACCGACCCGGCGACCGGACGGATCACCACCAAGGTCGCCTTCGCCTCGGCCGGCGAGGTGGACGCGGCGGTCGCGGCGGCCAAGGACGCCTTCGCGGGCTGGGGGCGGTCCTCCCTGGCCCAGCGCACCTCGATCCTCTTCCGGTTCCGGGCGCTGCTGGACGCCCACCGCGACGAGATCGCCGAGCTGATCACCGCCGAGCACGGCAAGGTGCACTCCGACGCGCTCGGCGAGGTCGCCCGCGGCCTGGAGATCGTCGACCTGGCCTGCGGTATCAACGTGCAGCTCAAGGGCGAGCTGTCCACCGAGGTCGCCAGTCGCGTCGACGTGGCCGCGATCCGCCAGCCGCTGGGCGTCGTCGTCGGCATCACCCCGTTCAACTTCCCGGCGATGGTGCCGATGTGGATGTTCCCGATCGCCATCGCCTGCGGCAACACCTTCGTCCTGAAGCCGAGCGAGAAGGACCCCTCGGCCTCCGTCCGGATCGCCGAACTGCTGGCCGAGGCGGGACTGCCGGACGGTGTCTTCAACGTGGTGCACGGCGACCGGATCGCCGTGGACCGGCTGCTGGAGCACCCGGACGTCAAGGCCGTGTCGTTCGTCGGGTCCACGCCGATCGCCCGCCACATCCACACCACCGCCTCCGCGCACGGCAAGCGCGTCCAGGCCCTGGGCGGTGCCAAGAACCACATGCTGGTCCTGCCGGACGCCGACCTGGACGCCGCCGCGGACGCCGCCGTGTCGGCGGCCTACGGCTCGGCGGGCGAGCGCTGCATGGCGATCTCCGCCGTGGTGGCCGTCGGCGCGATCGGCGACACCCTGGTGGAGAAGATCCGCGAGCGCGCCGAGAAGATCAGGATCGGGCCGGGCAGCGACCCCGAGTCCGAGATGGGCCCGCTGATCACCGCCGCCCACCGGGACAAGGTCGCCTCCTACGTGGCGGGCGCCGCCGCGGAGGGCGCCGAGGTGGTGCTCGACGGCACCGGCTACACCGTCGAGGGCCACGAGGACGGGCACTGGATCGGCATCTCCCTGCTCGACCGGGTGCCGACCGGCGCGAAGGCCTACCGGGACGAGATCTTCGGACCGGTGCTGTGCGTGCTGCGCGTCGACACCTACGAGGAGGGTGTCGCCCTGATCAACGCCTCCCCGTACGGCAACGGCACCGCCGTCTTCACCCGGGACGGGGGCGCGGCCCGCCGCTTCCAACTGGAGGTGGAGGCCGGCATGGTCGGCGTGAACGTACCGATCCCGGTCCCCGTCGGCTACCACTCCTTCGGCGGGTGGAAGGACTCCCTCTTCGGCGACCACCACGTCTACGGCAACGACGGCACCCACTTCTACACCCGCGGCAAGGTCGTCACCACGCGCTGGCCCGACCCGGCCGACGCGCCGGAGGGCGTGGACCTGGGCTTCCCGCGCACCCACTGATCGGGACCCCGCCCGGGACCCCGCCCGGCCCCCCGGTGCCGCCGCCTCGGTGCCCCGGACCGCCGCACGGCGGTCCGGGGCACCGGCGCGTCACCGGCCGAGTGCCTTGTCGCGCTGCTTGCGGACCTGCTGGGTGAGGTCGCCGACGTCACCGGCGGGCGGCGCCTCGATCGGCTTGGTGGCGCCGAACTTCAGGAAGTCCATGGTGACGGACATGCCCCCGCCGGTCTGCTGCACCCGCACCGGCAGGTCCTTGCCGTCGATCCCCGTGAGTCCACCGGGCGTCCGTACCACCGCTGCGGTATGCGGCACCGCGCCGTACGCCGTGAGGAGGGGTACGGCCTCGCCCTGCGGGCCGCTCCGCACGCCGCGGCAGGCCCGTACCGTTGACGCATGCATCTTCGCCTGCCCGGTCCGCGGGCACTGCTGCGGGGACGGCGGCGGGCGGCGGCTGCCGCGGCCGCCCTCGCCGTGCTCGCCGGCGCCGGCACGTGGACGGCCGCCGCTTCCGACGACCCCGCCCCGGTGCACCGCGCCGACCGGATCATGGCCGTCGACGGCGTCAGACTGGACACCTCCTACTTCACCCCGGACAGTCCGGGCCGCCACCCGGCCGTGCTGCTCGGACACGGTTTCGGCGGCAGCAAGGCCGACGTCCGGCAGCAGGCCGAGGACCTGGCCCGCCACGGCTACGCGGTGCTGACCTGGTCGGCGCGCGGCTTCGGCCGCTCCACCGGCCGCATCGGACTCAACGACCCCCGGGGCGAGGTCGCCGACGTCAGCAAGCTGATCGACTGGCTGGCACGCCGGCCCGAGGTGCGGCTCGACCACCCGGGCGACCCTCGCGTGGGCGTGGCCGGCGCCTCCTACGGCGGCGCGATCGCCCTGCTGGCCGCCGGGTACGACCCCCGCGTCGACGCCATCGCCCCCGCGATCACCTACTGGAACCTGGCCGACGCCCTGTTCCCCGGCGGCGTGTTCAAGAAGCTGTGGACCGGATACTTCTTCGGCAGCGGCGGCGGCTGCCGGCGCTTCGAACCCGCTCTGTGCCGGATGTACGAGCGGGTCGCCGAGTCCGGCACACCGGACGCGCAGGCCCGCGAACTGCTCGCCCGCCGCTCGCCGTCCGCCGTCGCCGACCGCATCGCGGTGCCCACGCTGCTCGTGCAGGGCCAGACCGACTCCCTCTTCCCGCTCGGCCAGGCCGACGCCGCCGCCCGGGCGATCCGCGCCAACGGCGCCCCCGTGGCCGTCGACTGGATCGCGGGCGGGCACGACGGCGGCGACCTGGAGACGGACCGCGTCCGCAGCCGGGTGACCGCCTGGTTCGACCGCTACCTCAAGGGCGACACCGGCGTCGGCACCGGCCCGGCCTTCCGCGTCACCCGTACCGGAGGCGTCGACTCCACCGACGGGACCGCCCGGCTGCGGGGCGCGAGCGCGGACGGCTACCCGGGACTGCACCACACACCCGTCCGCGTCCCTCTCACCGGACACGCCCAGAGCTTCACCGACCCGCCCGGCGGCAGCCCGCCCGCCGTCTCCTCACTGCCCGGGCTCGGCACCGGCGACGGCCTGGCCCGGCTTTCCTCGCTGGGCGTCGGCATCTCCCTCGACGTGCCCGGCCAGTACGCCTCCTTCGAGTCCGCGCCGATGGCCCGGGACCTGCGCATCACCGGCTCCCCCACGGCGACCCTGCACGTCACCTCCACCCGCGGCGACGCCGTACTGTTCGCCAAGGTCTACGACGTCGGCCCGGGCTCCGCCCGCCCCGTGCTGCCCGCCCAACTCGTCGCCCCGCTCCGGGTGACCGGCGCCGAGCACGGCAAGGACGTCACCGTCGGCCTCCCCGCCATCGACCACGAGATCCAGCGGGGCCACCGGATCCGCCTGGTCCTCGCCTCCACCGACCTCGGCTACGCCTCCCCGGCCACCCCCGCGACGTACACCGTCTCCCTCGAAGGCGGCCTCGGGGTGCCGACCGTGCCCGGCGCCGTCACCGCCCCGGCCCCGCTGCCGTCCTGGGTGTGGTGGCTGCCGCTGCTCGGCGCGGGCACCGCGCTCGCCCTGCTGCTCACCGCCCGCCGCCGCACCGCCGCCCCCGCCCCCGACCCCGAACTGGCAGAGGTGCCGCTGCAGATCAGCGACCTGAGCAAGCGCTACGCCCGCTCCGCCGACCGGTACGCCGTCCAGGGGCTGACCTTCCGCGTGGAGAAGGGGCAGGTACTCGGCCTGCTCGGCCCGAACGGCGCCGGCAAGACCACCACCCTGCGCATGCTGATGGGCCTGATCACCCCCGACGGCGGAGAGATCCGCGTCTTCGGCCACGCCGTCCGCCCCGGCGCCCCGGTGCTGTCCCGGGTCGGCGCCTTCGTCGAGGGCTCCGGGTTCCTCCCGCACCTGTCCGGCCGGCAGAACCTGGAACTGTACTGGCAGGCCACCGGCCGCCCGGCCGAGGACGCCCACCTGGACGAGGCACTGCGCATCGCCGACCTCGGCGACGCGCTGAGCCGCCCGGTCCGCACCTACTCCCAGGGCATGCGCCAGCGCCTGGCCATCGCCCAGGCCATGCTCGGCCTGCCCGAACTGCTCATCCTCGACGAGCCGACCAACGGCCTCGACCCGCCCCAGATCCGCGAGATGCGCCAGGTGCTGATCCGCTACGCGGCCGGCGGCCGCACGGTCATCGTCTCCAGCCACCTGCTGGCGGAGGTCGAGCAGTCCTGCACCCACCTGGTGGTGATGGACCGCGGCCGGCTCGTCCAGGCCGGCCCGGTCGGGGAGATCGTCGGCGCCGGCGACACCCTCCTCGTCGCCACCGCCCGGCCGCTGCCGGAACCGGTCGTGGAGAAGGTCGCCGCACTGGACGGCGTCGACTCGGCGGTGCGCACCGACGACGGCCTCCTGGTCGGGCTGGCCGCGGGCGGCACCCCGCAGCGGCTCGTCGCCGAACTCGTGCGCCTGGACGTGCCGGTCACGGCGGTCGGCCCGCACCGCCGCCTCGAAGACGCCTTCCTCACCCTGATCGGAGGCTCCGCGTGAGCACGCTCGGCGAGACCACCGCCGTCCCCGGCTACCGGCCCGGCCGCACCCTGCCGCTCCGCGTCGAGCTGGTACGGCAGCTCGGCCGGCGCCGCACGCTCGTCATGGGCGCCGTGCTGGCCGTCCTGCCGTTCGTGCTGCTCGCCGCGTTCGCCATCGGCGGCACCCCCGACGGCCGCGACGGCCGGGTCACCCTGATGGACACCGCCACCGCGTCCGGCGCCAACTTCGCCGCGGTCAACCTGTTCGTCTCCGCGGGCTTCCTGCTGGTCATCCCGGTGGCCCTGTTCTGCGGGGACACCGTCGCCTCCGAGGCCGGCTGGTCCTCGCTGCGCTACCTGCTGGCCGCGCCGGTACCGCGGGCCCGGCTGCTCACGTCCAAACTGCTCGTCGGACTCGGCCTCAGCCTGGCCGCCATGGTGCTGCTGCCCCTGATCGCGCTCGCCGCCGGCACGGCCGCCTACGGCTGGGGCCCGCTGGAGCTGCCCACCGGCGGCGCGCTCGCCCCCGGACTCGCCGCCCAGCGGCTGCTGGTCGTCGTGGCGTACCTGTTCGTCTCCCAACTGGTCACCGCAGGGCTCGCGTTCTGGCTGTCCACCCGCACCGACGCGCCGCTCGGCGCGGTCGGCGGCGCGGTCGGACTGACCATCGTCGGCAACGTCCTCGACGCCGTCACCGCCCTCGGCCACTGGCGCGACTTCCTGCCCGCACACTGGCAGTTCGCCTGGATCGACGCCGTCCAGCCCCGCCCCGAGTGGTCCGGCATGATCCAGGGCAGCGCCCTGTCGGTCACCTACGCGCTGGTGCTCCTCGCCTTCGCCTACCGGGGTTTCGCCCGCAAGGACGTGGTCAGCTAGCCGGACCTCGCCGCCCGCTAGCCGGACCTCGCCGCCCGCTAGCCGGACCTCGCCGCCCGATCACCGCTCAGGCGACGGCAGGTCCCGCGATCGGTCCGTGAGGGATGCACCGGCAATCGGACCGTGCGCCGCTTCGCGCAGGCCAACCCCGCAGGCCCCGCAGGCCCCGGCCGGCGGGGCCCGCCGGGATCCGGGACGTGGTGACCGCACACGACGAACACGTTCCGTGCCCGCATCGAGACCCATCCGCAACGCGTCCCGGCGCACCCTCGCACCCCCCGGACCGTCACACCTGTCAGAAGGGGACACCTCACGGCACAGGGGGCACCGCACATGGAACAGAACCGCAGACACCGGCCGGTGACCCGGCGACTCGCGGGCACCGCACTCGCGCTCGCCGCCGCCGGAGGACTGCTGCTCACCGGCTGCGGTGCGGCCGACCACGGCAGCCGCGGCTCCGCGAACGGATCGAAGGCGGACGGCGGTTTCCCCGCTCCCGCGCCCGCCGCACCGACCCGGGGCAGCGGCCAGCGGCGGGACGGCGCCGACGGCGACCCCGCCCCGTCCCCCGACTACCTGTCCACCTTCGCCCTCGACGTCGACACCGCCTCCTACGGCTACACCCGCCGCCTCCTCGACGAGGGCCGCCGCCCCGACCCGTCCGCGGTCCGCCCCGAGGAGTTCGTCAACAGCTTCCGCCAGGACTACCCGCGCCCCGACGGCAACGGCTTCACCGTCACCGTCGACGGCGCCCGCACCGGCGCCGGGCACTGGTCCCTGGTCCGGGTGGGCCTCGCCACCCGGCCCGCCCGCTCCGACGACGAACGGCCGCCCGCCGCGCTGACCTTCGTCGTCGACGTGTCCGGATCCATGGAGGAACCCGGCCGGCTGGACCTCGCCCGGCAGTCGCTGAACGCCATGACGGACCGGCTGCGCGACGACGACTCCGTCGCCCTGGTCGCCTTCAGCGACCGGGCCGAGCGCGTCCTGCCGATGACCCGCCTCGGCGGCCACCGCGGACGCGTCCACGACGCGATCGACAGCCTTCAGGCCCAGCAGTCGACCAACCTCGGCGCCGGTGTCGAGACCGGCTACGCCACCGCCGTCGACGGTCTGCGCAAGAACGCCACCAACCGTGTCGTGCTCATCTCCGACGCCCTCGCCAACACCGGGGACACCGACCCGGACTCCATCCTCGAACGCGTCTCCACCGCCCGCCGCGAGCACGGCATCACCCTGTTCGGCGTCGGCGTCGGCAGCGACTACGGGGACGCCCTGATGGAACGCCTCGCCGACCGGGGCGACGGCCACACCGCCTACGTCTCCGACCCGGCCGGGGCCCGCGAGGTCTTCGTCGACCAGCTCCCGCGGAACGTCGACCTCACCGCCCGCGACGCCAAGGCGCAGGTCGCCTTCGACCCCGCGACGGTCGCCGAGTTCCGGCTGATCGGCTACGACGACCGCAGGGTCGCCGACCAGGACTTCCGCGACGACCGGGTGGACGGCGGCGAAGTCGGCCCAGGGCACACCGTCACCGCCCTCTACGCCGTCCGTACCCGGCCCGGCGCCGAGGGCCACCTGGCCACCGCCACCGTGCGCTGGCTCGACCCCGCCACCCGCGCCCCGCACGAGCAGTCCGGCGAGCTGGAGGCCGGCGCGCTGACCGCGAGCGTGTGGCGCGCGAGCCCCCGCTTCCAGGTCACCGCGACGGCCGCCTACTTCGCCGACGCCCTCCGCTACCGCCGCCTCCCCGACGCCCCCGGTCTCGCCACCCTCGCCGATCAGGCCGCCCGACTCGCCGAGCAGACCGAGGACAAGGACGTGCGGAACCTGTGGAGGGCCGTCCGGGAGGCAGCCGGGATGCACGCGCCTGCGACCGACTGACGGCCTCCGTGCCTCAACGGCAACGGCGGGCCACCGGAAGGATCCGGCGGCCCGCCGTGTGGCGGAGCGAGACTCAGCGGTTGGCGGCGCCGTTGCCCGACAGGGCCGAGATGTCGTCCAGGATGTGCGACAGCGGCTCGTCGCCCTTGGCCTGGGTGGAGTTCTCGACGCACTGCTGGTTCTGCGGGGCCGACAGGATCGGGACGTCCTGGACGCCGATCGGCGTCGCGCCGACGAGGGAAGCGGTGTTCAGCTTGGCCGGCAGGCCGATGCAGGGCTTGTTCAGCGAGCCCTGGACCAGCGAGAGCTGGGGGCTCATGTCGCCCATGGTCATCGAGTTGCCGAACTCCTGCGAAGCACCGTTGCCGCTGGCGGACGTGGTGCCGGTGTCGTCACCGATGGCAAGGGCCTGCGGGGCGGCGGTGCCGGCGATACCGGCGACGGAGGCGGCGACGGCCGCGGTGGCCCACAGCTTCTTCATGTTCATTCCCTTTCGAAAGGCGGGCTCCCGGGGGGAGGACCTGCGTGATCGTCAACGCGTGGGCCCTGGCCGTGGTTGCGGCCTTTGACCCGTTCGGAGCAGCGCATTCCACTCCGGATCGCGAGCCTGCGCGGCACTCCGGCACGCTCCCCGGAGCAGGGTCCCGTCCGGGAGCGGTTCCTGCCGGCGCGCTGTCCGGTCCGGGCCGCGGCTGCCGTCCGGTACCCGAACGGGCGCGGCCGCCGCACCACGCACGAGCGGGCCGCCGAATCATCGGCCGCCCGCTCGTGGGGGGGGCGCGGAGGACGAGCCCCGGGCCGCAGGGGCGCGGGGCTCACCACCGGCGTCCCGGCGTCAACCGGGACGACCGACGGAACCTCAGCGGTTGGCGGCGCCGTTGCCCGACAGGGCCGAGATGTCGTCCAGGATGTGCGACAGCGGCTCGTCGCCCTTGGCCTGGGTGGAGTTCTCGACGCACTGCTGGTTCTGCGGGGCCGACAGGATCGGGATGTCCTGGACGGCGATCGGCGTCGCGCCGACGAGGGAAGCGACGTTCGCCTTGGCCGGCAGGCCGATGCAGGGCTTGTTGAGCGAGCCCTGGATGAGCGCCATCTGCGGGCTCATGTTGCCGTACGTGGCCGAGTTGCCGAACGACTGCGAAGCGCCGTTGCCACTGGCGGACGTGGTGCCGTTGTCGTTGCCGATGGCCAGGGCCTGCGGCGCGATGGCGGCAGAGGCGCCCACGACGGAAGCGGCGACCGCGGCGGAAGCCAGTACCTTCTTGATCACTTGCTTGTCCCTTCTGGAGAAACCCCGTCCACCGGAGCACTCTGGACAACTGCGCCGCGCGGGCTTGGTTGCTGCCATTCACTCCGATGGCGCACACCGCAGAGGGACGCGTGCTCCCCACCGCCGTCCTTTCCGTGAATCACGCGTGCGCACACGATCCGATCGGGTGAAGCCCCGCAACCAATCCGGGCGCAGCGGGTTGATGCGAGGCAGGAACACGCGTCTTGGCCCGAGGGCCCGGAAAGGAAAGCGAAATGCTGAAGAAGGCAATGGCCGCGGCGGCGGTCGCCGCTTCCGTCGTCGGTGTCGCGACGGCGGCCGCGCCGCAGGCGCTTGCCATCGGTGACGACCAAGAGACCACGTCCGCGAGCGGCAACGGCGCCTCGCAGGAGTTCGGCAACTCGATGACCACGGGCGACATGAGCCCGCAGGCCACCCTGGTCCAGGGCACGGCCAACAAGCTCTGCGCCGGCATCCCGGCCAAGGCGAACGTGAGTTCGCTCGCCGGTCTCGTCCCGATCGCGGTCCAGGACGTCCCGGTCCTGTCGGCCCCGCAGAACCAGCAGTGCGCCGAGAACTCCACCCAGGCCAAGGGTGACGAGCCGGCGTCGCACATCCTGGACGACATCTCGGCCCTGTCGGGCAACGGAGTGCGCAACGGCTGAGCCGCCGCACCGCCCCACGCGCCCGGGTGCCTTCCCGCCTTCCGTCGGGCGGGGCGCCCGGGCGCGCGCGGCAGGTCCGCAATGACTCCGGACTCCTCCGGTGCACCCCGGAGAAGGTGCCTCGGAGAAAAAGTCCGGTGACCCCGGTTCCCAGATTTTCCCGCCGCCCAGGCGAAGTGTTTCCTCTCCTCTGGGCTTCCTGCGTGAATACGCTGAGGGCGTTCGAGTGAATTCCCCCGCGACTCGCGTTCCGGAGTTTCCTTCGCTGTCTATCTCTCGTTTTGCAGCCTGCAGGTCATGGTGCGAGCCGCTCCGACTGCGCTCGCTCGGTTCCGACCGACATAGGGGCATGACCGCGGAGAAGGGAAATTCCATGAAGAAGAGCGCTGCTGTCGTCGCGGGCCTGGTCCTGGCCCTCGGCGGTGCTGCTCCCGCCTTCGCCGACGCCGGTGCCGAGGGCGCCGCCGTCGGCTCGCCCGGTGTGCTGTCCGGAAACCTCATCCAGGTGCCCGTGGACATCCCGATCAACGTCTGCGGCAACAGCGCCAACCTGATCGGCGCCCTGAACCCGGCGTTCGGCAACGTCTGCGTCAACCACTGACGGGACATCACCAGCCTCACGGCTGTCTCGAGGCCGGCCTTGGACAACCGCTCTCCCGAGCCAAGGCCGGCCTTTCCCACTTCTCCAAGCAGGAAGACCACGAGATATGCGACAGACCCTGAGCAGGGGAATGGTCGTGGCCGCGGCAGCCGCCGCGACGAGCATTCTGTCCCTTTACGGAAGTTCCGCCGTCGCCGACACGCTCGCAACCGGCTCGGCGAACGGATCACCCGGCGCCCTGTCGGGTGACAGGGCCCAGATGCCCGCCGAGACACCGGCCGACGTCTGCGCCCAGGCGATCCAGGCCGTCGCCGCGCTCGACCCGGCCTTCGGCACCGCGTGCGCCGGCATGCCCGGCAGTCACGGCACGTACGACACGCACCGGACCGACATGTACGGCTGGTTCCACGCCCGCCATGGCTCGGGCCAGGACTCGGGCTACGGCTCCGAGGACGACTCCGGTTACGGCTCGGACGACGACTCCGGTTACGGCTCCGGCTACGGCTCCGGCTCCGACCACGGTTCGGGCTACGGCTCCGACCACGGTTCGGGCTACGGCTCGGAGGACGACTCCGGTTCTGGTTCCGGTTCCGGTTCCGGTTCCGGCCATGGTTCGGGTTACGGCTCGGACGGCGACTCCGACCACGGCTCCGACCACGGTTCGGGCTACGGCTCCGAGGACGACTCCGGTTACGGCTCGGAGGACCACTCCGGCTCCGGCTCCGGCCATGGTTCGGGTTACGGCTCGGACGGCGACTCCGACCATGGCTCCGACCACGGTTCGGGCTACGGATCGGAGGACGACTCCGGTTCTGGTTCCGGTTCCGGCCATGGTTCGGGTTACGGCTCGGACGGCGACTCCGACCACGGCTCCGACCAGGGTTCGGGCTACGGCTCGGACGACGACTCCGACCAGGGTTCGGGCTACGGCTCGGAGGACGACTCCGGCTCCGGTTCCGGCGGGGGTGACGAGTCCTGCGACCACGGTGGTGGTCACGGTGGTGGTCACGGTGGTGGCCATGGTGGTGGCCATGGTGGTGGCCATGGTGGTGGCCATGGTGGTGGTCACGGTGGTGGCCATGGTGGTGGTCACGGTGGTGGTCACGGTGGTGGCCATGGCGGTGGCCATGGTGGTGGCCATGGTGGTGGTCACGGTGGTGGCCATGGTGGTGGTCACGGTGGTGGGCACACGCCGCCTCCGGGTGGTGGTGGTGGTGGGCACACGCCGCCTCCGGGTGGTGGTGGGCACACGCCGCCTCCGGGTGGTGGTGGGCACACCACGCCTCCCTCGGAGCAGCCGCCCTCGCTGCCGAAGACCGGTAGCGAGGCCATGCTGGCCGCCTCGGGCGCCAGCGCCGCGATGATCGTCGGCGGCGTCTTCCTGTACCGGCGAGGCCGAGCCGCGTCCCGCCGGTAGTACGACGGCGCCGAACACCCGGCCCGCGGCCCCGGACCCCCGGAATCTCCGTGTTCCGAGTCCGGGGCTCCCCGGGCCGCGCGAGCGGTGCGGGTGGGCATCCCGCACCGCCGCCGGCCGGGACTCGAGACCGACCCCGCGCCGGCAGGCCGACCCCCACACCATGGCGGCCCCGCACCTCGGTGGCCGCCGCGTTCAGTGGTGGCCCGCTCGGTCCTCGCCGCCCGGACCGCCGCCGCTGCGGCGCACCGCCTCCGCCTGACCGGGACCGGACTCGGCCGGAGGCCCGGAGGCCTGGCGTACCACGTGCGCACGCACCTCCGGCAGCGGCGCCGGCCCCGTACCCGCCAGGTGCAGGCGCCGCAGCAACCGGCCCGTCACGTGCCGGGCCCACAACCACCGCAGGGCACGCCCGGGCGCCGGGTCGTCCGCCGCCCGCCAGGCAGCCTCGCGCTCCCCGCGTCCCGGCCGCAGCGCGGCCAGGGGCGCGTAGTTCTCCACCACGAACCGCAGACCGGGCCGCGGCGCCCCCTCGGGCACCGGCCGGTGGGTCAGGTCCAGGTGCAGAGCACGTACGACGTCCAGCCCCGCCGTGTCGGAGAACAGGCGGAACTGGGCGCCGGGGCGGGGATTGAAGTCGAGCAGCCGGTAGTGCCCCGTCCTGCCGCAGCGTCGGAAGTCCAGGTCGAACACGCCCCGGTAGCCCAGGCGTCCGGTGACCCGCTCGGCGAGCACCTGCACCTGCGATTGGGGCGCCCACTCGCCGACCGTGGTGAGGCCCGCGCCGCGCGGCCACGCCGCCAGCTTGCGGCCCTGTCCGCCGGCGCGCACCGTGCCCGAGCGGTCGACGTAGCCGTGGCAGAACCAGTCCCGGTCGGGACCCGGCGGCAGGAACTCCTGGAGCAGCAGCGCACTTCCGGCCTCCGCGCCGCGCAGGTACAGGGCTCGGGCCTGCTGCGGGGAGCGCAGCAGCGCCGTGCTGCGCAGGCCCGATCCGGCGGGTAGCAGCCAGGGTCGGCTCCACTTGGCGACCACCGGCAGGCCCAGCCGTCCGGCGGCCCGTTCGGCCTGCTCGGCGCTGTCCGGGACCAGGGTGACCGGGTGCGGCACCCCGGCGGCCGCGCAGATCTCCGCCAACTCCGCTTTGTCCGCGCAGCGTTCGGGGAGTGCATGTGGCTGGTCCGGGAGCAGGAAGGCGGGCGCCAGTTCGGAGTGCAGGCGGCCGACGGCGACGGCGCTCGCGTCGTCCAGCGGCACCAGGACCGGCGGGTGGCTGATCCGGCGGGCGATCCGCAGCAGAGCGGGGGCCATCTCGGCGGGGGCCGCGCCGGGCCGTGGCGCCGGATGCGTCCGGTGCAGGAAGCGGGAGGCGCCCACGGGGCTCCCGGCGCAGTCGGCGACCAGATGCACCTCCACTCCGGCCCGGCCGAGCGAGCGCACGGCCCCCAGCGTCCCGTGGTGGAAGGGGTTGCGGTCCACGCGCAGCAGCACGGCGGGGACGCGGGTGTCGAGTGGCGGCACGGGCATGATTCCTCGGTCGGTTCCTCGGTGACGGTTCCCCGGCGGGGCGTCACCTGTGCGGGCGAGCGGGCCACTCGAAAGCCACGGCGGCGGCGGTCGTCGGTGGCGTATTTCCTTTTCGTATGACTGAGTGGCTGAGTGACTGAACGTCAGTCATGCAGCGGTGTCGGCGCGCGAGCGCGGAAACGGCACTCGAGAGTGGAGAGAGGAGAAGTCATGGCCCCACAGCAGCGACGCGCCCGGTCCCGGCGACTGGCGTTCGTCGCGGTCACGGTCGCCGCGTCGGCGGCCCTGGCCTCCGGACCCGGGTTCGCCGCGGGCGTGGGAGCGGAGGGGGGCCGGTCCGCCGATCCCCCCGCCCCCGCCCCGGCGACCGGACTCCCGACGGCTCCGCCCGTTCCCAACGCCCCGCCCACCGCGGACGCCGGTCCGCAGCCGGCCACGCCGACGCCCGGTGAGCAGAGTGAGGCCTCCCCGGCCTTCGGGGCCTACCTCGACTACGGCCCCCGCGGGGTGGCCCGGATGGCCGAGCTCAGCCGCTGGCTGGGCGGCGCGGAGATCCGCGTGGGCCACACCTACCTGCCCGGCGACCGCTGGCACAACATCGAGGGCCCTCCCGGCTTCCTGGACGTGTGGGCGAACTGGCGCCGGCAGCGGGCCGACCGGATGCTCGTCCTCAACGTGCCCATGCTGGAGCGCAACGAGGAGGGCGTGCCCGACACCGAGGTGCGGCGGCTGCTGCGGCAGGGTGCCGACGGACGGTTCGACCACCACTTCCGCCGGCTCGCGGAACGACTGGTGTCGCTCGGGGTGCCGGACACGGTGATCGTGCTCGGCTGGGAGATGAACGGCACCACCTACACCCACCGGTGCGGGCCCGATCCCGAGGCGTGGAAGGCTTACTGGAACCGCATCGTCACCGCCATGCGCGCGGTGCCGGGCCAGAGGTTCCGTTTCGACTTCGCCCCCAGCCGCGGCCGTGACGCGGTCCCCTGGACCCGGTGCTACCCGGGCGACGACACCGTCGACATCATCGGCATGGACTCCTACGACCAGCCGTCCGGCATGTCGTTCGACGAGCAGGTGCGGGAACCCTACGGGCTGCAGGCCCACGTCGACTTCGCCAAGAGCCACGGCAAGGCCGTCTCGTACCCGGAATGGGGCCTGTTCCGCAACGGCGACAACCCCGAGTACATGCGCCGCATGCTCGCCTGGATGGACGAGCACCGGCCGGTCTACAACACGCTGACCGACTACTGCCCGCACGGCGTCTGGCAGTGCCACAGCAACCCCCGCGCCTCGCAGGTGTACCGGTCGGTGCTCTTCGGACGCGGCGAGGAGCCGGCGCCCGTGCCGACCCCGCAGCCCACCGCCCCGGAACAGCCCACCCCGCAGCCGGTACCGACCGAGCCCCCCGCCGACTGCTCGCCGTTGAACCTCGGCGACTGGGTCGAGTACTGGCTCGGCGGCAGACTGTGCGTCCGCTTCGACTGGTGGTCGCGCAGCCGGTAGCGCCCCCCGGTGGGGGGGGGGGGGGGGGGGGGGGGGGGGGGGG